>JBPBPY010000371.1:0-5102 GCA_050954505.1 Janthinobacterium lividum | reverse complement strand
ATTCATTTTGGCTGCAATTGTGCGGCATTCAGGTTTTGACCTGCGATTTGATTGAGCAGGCGCAACAGAGTTGATGGTTTGAGTCCTTCTATCGATTTAGTGCAAGCCAACAATGGTTATAAACCATTAGTATTGTTTGCATGACAAATCGAAAACTTCATCTCCCGGCCAGTCCAGCAGTCTTCCAGTCTTTCTGGCAGGGCGGTTATGAAGGCGCAGATCACATCAATGGTGCCGGAGACGTGCTGGCGCTTAACCAGGCAACCTGTCATGTCGAGCATGCCGATGCAGACTATCGGCGCCTGAGCGGGTTTGGCATTCGTACCGTGCGCGAGAGCATCGGCTGGCGCATCGTCGAGCAGGATGGCGAATTCGATTTTTCTTCGCTGGAGTCGCGCTTGCTGGCTGCGCGCGAACACGGCATCCAGATTCTCTGGACGTTCTGCCATTACGGCTGGCCATCGGACATCGATGTCTATTCGGCGCAGTTCATCAGCCGCTTCGCACGTTATTGCGAACGCGTTGCAGAACATCTTGCAGAACATGCTGCCAATCACGGCGCGGCAGTGGACACGCAGACTGCGCTGGCGCCGGAGCTGGCACCGGTCTACTCGCCGTTCAACGAAATATCCTTCATCTCGTGGGCGGCGGCCGAGAATCTTTACGTCTGCCGCAACCAGCAGCGTTTCGATGGCGGCGCATCCTTGAAGCGGCAAATGGTGCGCGCCGCGATTGCCGGTGCCGATGCAATCTGGCGTGTCACGCCGCATGCGCGGCTGCTGCAGTGCGAACCGCTGATCAAGGTAGCCGCGCCAGCAGGTGACGCTGCATTGACGCAGCGCGCGCACGACATCACGCAATCACAGTTCGAAGCCTGGGACATGCTCGCTGGCCTGCAGGAACCCGAACTCGGCGGCGCCGCGCGTTACCTCGACATGCTTGGCGTGAACTATTACCACAACAACCAGTGGCAGCTCGACGAACCTCTCGAATGGCATTTGCGCGATGCGCGCCGCACACCGCTGCATGGCTTGCTGGTCGAGGTCTGCGCACGCTATCAGCGTTCCATCCTGCTGGCCGAGACCAGCCATGTCGGCAGCGGCCGCGGTGCCTGGATCATGGATGTCGCCAACGAAGTTGCACTGGCCACGACCCAGGGTGCCCGCATCGATGGCATTTGCCTGTATCCCATCATCGACCGCCCTGATTGGGACGATGGCGCACGCTGGCATCGCAGTGGCTTGTGGGCTGTCGATCATCTGGGCAGCTTCGCGCGCTCCATTGCACCGGTCTACCAAACCGGTGTGAGCAACGCACAACGTGCACTGGACAATTTTTTCCAAACCTTCGATCTCCAGCTTCACCACACAATCAACCACGACACTCAACCGGAAGCAGACCGCCCCATGGATACCATCATTGTTTTTTCACATCTGCGCTGGGACTTCGTCTACCAGCGTCCGCAGCATCTGTTGTCCAGGCTGGCCCAGCACTACCGCATCGTGTTCATCGAGGAGCCGGTGCACGATGCCGGCGCCCCATTCCTCGACATCAGCACGCCGTGTGCCAATGTCCTGGTCGGCCGTCCGCATACGCCCAGTCAATTCCCCGGTTTTCATGATGAGCAGCTGCCCTACCTGAAGACCATGGTGGCAGAGCTGGGGCGCGAGTATCCCGATGCACTGGTCTGGTTCTACACGCCGATGGCACTGCCGCTGCTCGACGCCCTGAGCCCCAGCGTGGTGGTCTACGACTGCATGGATGAACTGGCAGCCTTCAAGAACTCGCCGCGCCAGCTGCTGCAGCGCGAGGGCGCCTTGCTCAATACTGCCGACATCGTGTTTGCCGGCGGACCCAGCCTGTACCGCAGCAAGAAGGACAGGCATCCGAATGTCCACTGTTTTTCCAGCAGCGTCGATGTGGTGCATTTTGCCCAGGCGCTGGACCGCAGCAACTACCACCCTGAACAGGAAAACATTCCCACCCCACGGCTGGGTTTCTATGGCGTCATCGATGAGCGTTTCGATGCGCCGCTGATCGGTGCAGTTGCCGATGCCCATCCCGAGTGGCAGATCGTGCTGGTCGGTCCAGTGGTGAAGATCGACCCCGCCACGCTGCCACGGCGCGACAACATTCATTACCTCGGCCAGCAGAACTATGCATCGCTGCCGCATTTCCTCGCCGGCTGGGACCTGTGCCTGATGCCGTTCGCCTTGAATGAATCGACACGGTTCATCAGCCCTACCAAGACACTGGAATATCTGGCCGCCGAACTGCCCATCGTCAGTACGCCGATTGCCGACGTCATCGAACTGTATGGCGATGTCGTCAGCATCGCCGCCGACCAGGCGGCTTTCATCAGCGCCTGCGAGCGCGCGCTGGCCCAGACCGCAGCCGAGCGTGCGGCGGCGCTGCCGGCCATGCGTGAAACCCTGGCCAAGACTTCATGGGAAGCAACCGCAGAGGGCATGCGCGTATTGCTGGCGCAGGCCCAGGCCGCGTTCGCCAGTCGTCAGGCGCAGGCAGCCGGCAGTGCCGCGGCACCGGGCCAGATCGGCAACGAGTTGCAGGCCGCGGTCATGGCAAACCAGGCCGCCAAGGCAAACCAGGCCGGCCATGCCGCGATCAACACGGCCGTGGTGCATGCTCTGCCTGCCAATGAAACGCGGATCAATCTGCGTTCCTGAGCAACGGTTGGAACAGGGAACAGGGATCGGGGGTCGAGGTTTGCTGCAACGCTGTCTGCCCTGAAGATGGCAGCGACGTCGGCATACCTCGATCATGATTCTGCCGTTTGCAGATGCAGATCGTCTCCAGGGTCGCAGCATTGCTGCGACCCTGGAGACGATATCAGTTTCAAAACAGTTTCGGATCAATTTCGGGCAAGTCCTCATGGCTGCTTCAACGATTGGCCAGCGCAGTCGAAACCCGACTATATGGTTTGGCGACGCCTGTCAGAAATTGCGCGGGTATCGAATATCGAGGATCGAGCATCAACCATCAAGCATCGAGGATCGAGGATCCAGCATCGAGCATCGAGCATCGAGGATCCAGCATCGAGCATCGAGCATCGAGCATCAAGCATCAAGCATCAAGCACGAAGCATCGAGCATTTCACCAGTCGACGCTATCCAGGCTTCCAAACCGGTCAATTTTTTCGAGTCGCCTTGTCGCGCAGTGCAGCCGCGGCATCGCGGACCACTTGCTGCGTCGTCTCCCAGTTGATGCAGCTGTCGGTGACCGACTGGCCATAGCGCATCTTCGCCGGGTCGGGGTCCGGCTTTTGCGCACCTTCGACCAGGTTTGATTCCAGCATCACGCCAACCAGGCTGGTATTGCCAGCCACGACCTGGGCCACCACATCCTGCAACACCAATGACTGGCGCGCATAGTCCTTGTTCGAATTGCCATGGCTGCAGTCGACCACGATTGCCGGGTGCAGTCCCGCCTTGGTCAACAGCTGCTGTGCATGTTCGACCGAAGCCTTGTCATAGTTCGGTGCGCTGCCGCCACGCAGGATCAGGTGGCCGTGGGGATTGCCGGCAGTGCGCACCACGCAGGTCTGGCCCTGTTCATTCATGCCCAGGAAGGCGTGCGGCGCGCTGGCCGACTGGATCGCATTGATCGCCACCGTCAGACTGCCATCGGTCCCATTCTTCAGACCCACAGGCGTCGACAAGCCGCTCGCCATTTCCCTGTGGGTTTGCGACTCGGTGGTGCGGGCGCCAATGGCGTTCCAGCTGATCAGGTCACCGAGGTATTGCGGCATCAATGGATCCAGCGCCTCGGTTGCGGTGGGCAGGCCAATCGCGGAAATATCCAGCAGAAGGCGCCTGGCCAGGCGGATTCCTTCGACGATCTTGAAGGAATCATCGCGGTAGGGGTCGTTGATCAAGCCTTTCCAGCCAACAGTGGTACGCGGCTTCTCGAAATACACTCGCATGACCAGCAACAGCACGTCAGCGACTTCATCAGCCAGCAATTTCAGGCGCTGTGCGTAGTCGATTGCCGCTTCGGGATCATGGATGGAGCAAGGGCCGACCACCGCGAACAGGCGCCGGTCGCGGCCATCGAGAATTGCTTCGAGCTGGTCGCGTCCGTGCTGGACCACGGCGCGGGTCTGCGCGGTTTGCGGCAATTCAAGGTGAAACGTTTGCGGTGCAGGGAGTTGTTCCAATGAGAGTACGCGGGCATTGACGAGTTGGGTCATACGCAATCCAATAGACAGTGTGGGTGAAAGCAATCCGTGCGGATCGGCAGAGCCAGGCAGCCTTGCGCGTTTTTCGGACGTCTGGCGCCTGCTGCGTTTGCTGGCTGGGTTGCTGGCCGGGTTTGCTGGCTATTTTGCCAATTGCGTGAACCGGCCGTGCCTGGCTACTGCGATCCATTGCAGCAATCTTACCAAGCGCACGGCGATTGTTCACTATCTGTCTGAATCTGCCGCAACCATAGCGTTCGCGCGATGCAAGGCCAGGCACAGTAATGGGCGACAAGCGCGGCCAGTCTGACGGCCTTGCCAGGCACCCCTGAGCCGTTCGGCGCAGGCATGCACACCGAAAAAAGCCGTGCTCCTTTTGCCCTTGGTACATGCAGGCTGCAATTTTTTAACGCCTGGTGCACGCATGCCGCAATCTTCCAGGTGGTCAGATCGTCGTCCATGATGAAAACGATCTGCTGCCCGGTGAATAGCAGGACAAAACGCCTATCTTGCCTTTGCACCGCTGGCCGTCTTGCCTGGCGGCGGCGCTTGCGGCTTTTCACTGGCTTGTGCCAGCAGCGCCTGGCATGGGCTGTTTTCATCTTTGCCGAGGTTGGCCAAAGGCAGCAGGGCAGTCGCCACCGGTGCCACGACTGCCAGGGCGACAGCGCCGCCCGCCTTCATTGCCAGCACGCGTTTGTCGATATCGATATCCGGCTTGACGAAGGTTCCCTTGACGTAGATCGGCGAGCGCAGCGAAAAGATGCGCAAGCCCTTGCTGCGCGGATTGATCGTCAGGCCCAGTTCTTCATCGGTCAGATTCACGCCGCCAGTGACATTGATGATCGAATCCTCGGTATCGACCAAAAAGACACGCGGATCCATCTTGCCATTGGTGACCGTG
>JBPBPY010000001.1:0-5123 GCA_050954505.1 Janthinobacterium lividum | reverse complement strand
CATTCAGATAATGCATGGTGGCAGAGTAGTCGGCCGCCTGCAGCATCGACGGCATGCGCTTGACCTTGTCGAAATAACGCTTGGCCCATTTGCGGGTTTCATCGTTCTGGTCCCAGTACCAGCCATCGGTCAGATACATGCCTTGCGTGAGATTCAGGCCCAGCGATGGAATGTCGGTGACGAACACCAGAAGACCAGCCAGCTTCATGGTTTTGGTAATGCCGAATTCATTGGCCGCCTTGATGGCATTGACTGTGTCGCCGCCGGCATTGGCCAACCCCAGGATCTTGGCTTTCGACGCCTGGGCCTGCAGCAGGAAAGAGGAAAAGTCCGACGCGCTCAAAGGGTGTTTGACACTGCCCAGCACCCTGCCGCCGGCCGCCTTGACGACATCGGACGTATCCTTTTCCAGCGAAGCGCCGAAGGCATAATCGGCGGTCAGGAAAAACCAGTCCTTGCCACCCTGCTTGACCAGTGCACCGCCCGTGCCTTTGCCGAGCATGACCGTATCGTAGGCATAGTGCACGGTGTACAGGCTGCACTCCTCGTTGGTCAGCCGCGCGCTGGCAGCGCCGATGGCAATGAACGGCTTTTTCTTGTCCAGTGCAACCCTGGCCATGGCCAGGCTGGCACCGGAATTGGTGCCGCCGATGAGCAAGTCGACGCCCTGCTGGTCGAACCACTCGCGCGATTTGGCTGCTGCAATGTCGGCCTTGTTTTGATGATCGGCCGTCAGCAGTTCGATCTTCTTGCCGTTGACCGTGCCGCCGAAATCGGCAATCGCCATCTTGATGGCTTCGATGCCGCCACTGCCATCCTGGTCGGCATACAAACCGGAGATGTCGGTGATGAAGCCAATGCGCACGACGTCGCCCGAGATTTGCGCCTGCGCTGGCGTGCCTGCCATGATTGCCGCGACTGCCGCAACGGCAGCGCTGATCTTCTTCAAGTTCGCGTTCATGTTGTCTCCTGTTGTTTTAATTATCGATGTTTGCTGCTCACTGGCACCTGCTCACTGGTGCCACCTCACTGCTGCCTGCTCACTGGTGCCTGACGTCTGGCTCAGACTGCCGGCACGGCGCTGCCGTAAGGCACCTCGCGATGGCCATAGCGCCGCACCCGCAGGTTGGCCTGCTCGCCATGTGCAATCATGCCTTCGATGGCGCACAGGCGCGAACAGTAGGCGCCGATCATGGCACTGGCTTCATCAGTCAGCACACGCTGATAGGTACAGGTCTTGATGAACTTGCCGACCCACAGCCCGCCGGTGTAGCGTGCAGACTTGCCGGTTGGCAGAGTGTGATTGGTGCCGATGACCTTGTCGCCGAAGGCAACGTTGGTGCGTGCACCGAGGAACAGGGCGCCATAATTTTTCATGTGCTTGAGGAAGTAATCCGGGTCGCGGGTCATCACCTGCACATGTTCGGAGGCGATGCGATCGGCTTCGGCGACCATCTCGTCGATGGTGTCGGTCACGATGACGGCGCCATAATCACGCCAGGAAACGCCGGCCGTGTTGGCGGTCGGCAGGATGGCCAGGATGCGCTCCACCTCGGCCATGGTGTCCTGTGCCAGCTTGAGTGAATTGGTCAGCAGGATTGCCGGCGTGTTGTAGCCATGTTCGGCTTGGCCAAGCAGATCGGTGGCGCACATTTCCGCGTCGACGCTGTCATCGGCAATGATCAGGGTTTCCGAAGGTCCGGCAATGAGGTCGATGCCGATGCGTCCGAACAGCTGGCGCTTGGCTTCGGCCACGAAGGCATTGCCGGGGCCGACGATCATCGCCACCGGCTTGATGCTTTGGGTCCCAAGGGCCATGGCGCCAATCGCCTGCACGCCGCCAAAGGTGTAGATCTCGTCGGCGCCGCCGAGATGCATGGCGGTGACCACCGCGGGATTGGGCCGTCCCTGAACCGGTGGCGACGCGGTGATGATGCGCGAGACGCCGGCGACCTTGGCGGTGACCACGCCCATGTGCGCCGACGCCACCAGCGGAAACTTGCCGCCCGGGACATAACAGGCAACGCTTTCCACCGGCATGTTCTTGTGGCCGAGGACCACGCCTGGCAAGGTCTCGACCTCGACGTCATGGATCGAGTCACGCTGGACCTGGGCAAAATTGCGTACCTGTGCCTGGGCAAATTTGATGTCGTCGAGCTCCCCGGCGGACAAGGCACGCACACAGGCGGCAATCTCGTCTTCGCTCAGGCGAAAGCTGGTGGGCGACCATTGGTCGAACTTTTGCGACAGCTCGGCAACTGCCGTGTCGCCGCGCTGGGCGATATCTTCCAGGATACCGGTAACGGTGTCGCGGACCTTGCTGGCGTCCTGGGAACTGTCGTCGGCGCTGCGGCCGTGCTTGAGATAGTGAATTGCCATGGCGGTGTCATCCTGTGGTGGTTGGCGTGGTGTTCTTCTTCACAGCGAACGCTGTGCGGTGTGGAGCATCCTAGCGCAAAATTTCCTGCAAATTTCATGCAAACAAAATTTATCTGTGCAAAATCCATGCAAATGAATTTTGCGGTCAATTTGCTGGGGTATGATTTTCGCTGTGACGTTCACAGGCGAAGAATGCTTTCTGTCCAGAGAAACCGGATCAAACACCTTGCCGACAGGTAGTCAAAAAATGAATGCAAAAAAATCGTCGACGGTCATGCCTGCTGTTGCCCGCAAGGTCAAGCTCGGCGATATTGCCACCCATTTGGGCATTGCCATCTCCACCGTCTCGCGTTCACTGGCAGGCCATCCCGCCATCAGCGACACGACCAGGGAAACGGTTCAGGCGGCGGCCACCGCCCTGGGCTACCGCATACCGGTGCAGGGTCGGCGGCCGCGCAAGAGCGCAACCAAACTGATCGGTGTCGTCGTCGGCGCCTTGCACAACAGTTTCATGACCATGCTGTTGACGCATTTGCACGACGCCTTGCATGAGCTTGGCTACCACCTCACGCTGGTGATCGACTCGATGACCGATTCGGAAAACGTGCTGGCGTTCCGGCCGCTGATCGATGGCTACATGGATGGGCTGATCTTCGCCACTGCGACACTCGATTCGCCAGTGGTGGAGGAAATGAAACGGCGCGGCATTCCGATCGTGCTGGTCGTGCGATCGGTCGACAATGTCAGTGTCGATACGGTGGAGGTTGACAATATCCAGGCCGGCATGGTCGCCGCCCAGCACCTGTATCAGCTGGGCCACCGGCGCATCGGCCTGGTGATGGGCCCGCAAAACACCTCAACGAGCCGCGACCGGGCCCAGGGCGCGCTGTCATGGCTGGCCGAACGAGGCGTGGCACAGGCCGCTGTGCCGCTGGTGTACGGCGACTTCACCACCGACTCCGGCTATTCAAACGCCATTGCCATGCTTGGCCAGCCTGAGCCGGTCACGGCCATCATTGCCGGCAACGACACCATTGCGCTGGGCGTGCTCGATGCGGCCAAGCGGCGCGGCATTGCGGTTCCGCAGCAGCTCTCGGTCATCGGCATTGACGACATGCCGCTGGCCGGCTCGCCACTCATCGAACTGACCTCCGTGCGCCAGCCCGCCGAAGCATTGGCAAGGATCGCCGCCCGGCGCCTGGTTGAACGGATTCGGGCCGGCAGCGCCAGTGCACCGGTTCATGATGTGCTGCCGGTGCAACTGGTGCAGCGGCAAAGCACTGGCCCCTGCTCTGCCCGCTCGGCCAAGTCCTGAGCGCAGGCGCTGCCGTTCCCTCTGTCGCGCAGCCGGCACTGTATGACAGCGCTTGAAGGGGCGCGAAGAATGGAACTCTCAAGGAACTGCCGTCACTCATGGTGAATGGCAATTTTGCCAAGTCATTTCCTGGGCGACTTATTCATGACCGGCATTCGGGGCAAGCATTCCATTGATACGCCGCGGCATATCCTGCGCACTGTCGCTCAAACCGCGACACAGAGCCAGGCACGGCCATCCCTGCCTGCCGGCACGCAGACAAGTCCCTATCCTGCCCTGGCGGGAAACAGTACGCTCTACCGCCAGCTTACTGCCCTGGCCGGCGCGTCCAGGCCAGCTGGCGCGGCTACACTGCAAGGAACCAGTCCGGGCCACGGCGTCGGCGTGAGTGCGGATCTCAGTGCGGACCGCAGTGCGGACCTCGGCGCGGCGCTTTATTGCGCCCGGGAGCCAGCCCTTGACGAGCAGGTCAAGGCAGCTATCTGCAAGGACGTTGCAAAGCGGTTCCTGGCGCGCACGCGGGAAGACCTGCAAGGTTTGAAGGGCATCCAGAGCAGTGTTTCGCAGAGCCACTTTTTCATGGCGCTGTTGATGGACTCGGTTTTCATTCATCACAGCGGCGGCGATCCGGAAGTCGTGCTGTCGAACCAGGATGCCGCCAAGCTGTTCAAGCAGGCCATTGCGGAAATCAAACTCGACGACAACAGCAAGAACGCCGACGAAGCGCCGGACCCATCGAAGGTGGTCTTCAAGCCATTCATGGCCCAGACCATGGAACTGGTGCACAACGGTTTTGACGGCATTGAGCGCTTGCGGGACATTGCCTACGAATGCCGCGCATTTTTGTTCATCGATCCAGTCATACTGGACCTGCTGGACAAGCATGGTCTGGATCTCGGCAACCCCTTGCTGATGTTCGTATTCGACGCCAGTCCATCCGATCAGGCGTCGTACGCCCACGAGCTGGCACCAAAGTGGATCCGCGCCATGGAGTCAGTCGATCGTCCCTTCGATCTTGCCATGCTCGAAACGATCGACGGCATCGACCGAATCGAGTTTGCCGGCGAAACCGACATCTCGTTTGGTTGCTACAGCAGTGCAGAGGGTCGTCTACGCATGGCCCGCTTCATCACGGTGCTGGAACAGCGCGACATTTCAGCGCTGATCGTCGAAGGTTCAGCACCTGGCGACCAGGTCGCCTACGCGCAGGAAAATGGCGAAGCACATTGTTTTCAATGGCCGATCAACGAGGAAGAAGGTGCACAGGTGTTTTCGCCGCCCGGCATGGCCAGTGTGTGCGAATTGTTCATGGCCGAACATGCCGAAGACAGTGGCGGCGCACAGACCCGCTTCCTGCGCTTCCACCGTCTGGCAGAACCGCAAGACGCGGACCAGGTTGAAGCGTACAACGAAAGAATTCGCACGGCCT
>JBPBPY010000385.1:0-5131 GCA_050954505.1 Janthinobacterium lividum | reverse complement strand
CCTGCTGACGGCATCGGTTGAACTGGCGCATGCCAGGACCGTGATGATCTGCACCGGCGCCAGCGTTGCCGATACCAAGCCGGTCCTCGATGGCGTTATCGGTGCAGCAGCGCTGGCCAACGGTTTGATACGCGCAGGAAAAATGGTCACGCTTGTCACCGATCGGCGCAACCTGCCCATGCTCAAGGAAGCCTTGAAAATTCTCAACGAACATGGCCAGTACCTGAAAACCCACATCATGAGCGAGCACGACGACGGCATTCTGTTTGCCAACAATCTGCTCTCTCTGTGCAAACCCGATGCCGTCGTATCGGTGGGTGTATTCGGGCGCAATGCCCAAGGCCAGAAACCCGGCACCGCCAATTTCGACTGCATTGGCCTGAATCCGCCCCTCGATGAAATCATCAACCGCGCCAATAGCCGCAATATCGGTACCATCGGCATTGCCAGCCATCCCTGCCACTGTGGCATGGGTGGCGTCTCGCTGACCGGCAAACCCGATAGCCAGGCCGTGGTGCCCGCCAGGCACCTGGTCTGGGCCCCAACCGTCAATCTTGGCGCTCAGGCACTCGAGCACATCATGCTGGCACTGAAAGGCAAAAACGACCGCGCCAGCACGCCTGACCAGTATGGCCTGCAAGTCGACACGCTGATGAAAATGGGTGCGGTCGACGGCGATGAACAGCGTTCGGCGCAGGAACAGAGCGTCAATGCCCGCTTGTGCAGCGGCACGCCGCCGGCGATCAACAACGGCAATTCGATAACCAAGCTGTTGCGCAAATACCGCGAGCAGCAGATGGCAATGGAAGCGCTGGGCCAGCGGGCGCAGCAGATTCCGCATTTCCCTTCGATGGTCATCTCCAGGGAGCCCAACAAACTGACCCGGTTCCGCATCGCCACCTTCGACTCCAGCGATGGCGGCCTGATCGCTGCAAAAAATCTGCTGGGCTGGATCAAGGCACGCTCCACACACACCGTCAGTTGCGACAATGTCGGTGATCATGCCAATTCACCGTATGGAAAATTGCATCGTGATGACATCATCACCGCCACCAAGGCGGGCCTGCATTTCATCGAGAGCGAACTCAAGCCGACCCTGACGGTCATGGCTTGCAATACCGCCTGCACCGGCGCGCCGGAAATTTATCAACACATCCAAACCCCCTATGTCGATCTGGTCCAGACCACGACCAACGCAATCATCGAACATGGCGGCGAACATCCGATCTTGCTCGGCACACTGGGCATGATCAACAGCAACCTCTATCCGCGCCTCGTTGCCAATTCACCGCCGCGGTTCAATCGCCCGCAGAGCATACTGCAGGTGGCGGGCGGAGACCATCACGACCTGGAGCTGAGTATCGATCTGGCCAGCCTGCTCAATCGCGGTGCCCATCTCGACAGTGGAGCGGAAGAGGACAAGCAGGCGCTGGAAGCCTTGATCAAGAAAATCATCAATCAGATGATGCCCCAGCTCGGCAGCGCCACATCGGTTTGGCTGGTCTGCACCCATTACCCCTTGATACAGGAACGGCTGCAGACGGCGTTGAATGAAAAACTCCGGCTGATGGGCATACAGAAGCCGGTCAACATCATCGATGCAATGGAATTCCAGGCCATGGAAGTCATTGCCAAGCTCGACGAACTGAGCGCCGATGAAGACAACGGCGAGCGCATGGAAAAGGCAATTCGAGTATTTACCCACGGCACCACCGAACCGGTGATCAGGTCGGTGCAGTCGATCTACAAAAAGCACGCGCAGATCACGGTCGAACAATGGCAAGGCGTCAAAGTGCGCAAGATGAATTGATCCCGAACCGGTTTTTTTGGCGCCGCCTCTGCCCGGTGGCCGCCATGGCAAAGGCTGTGCCTGCCTTCCAGGCACGTGGATGTTCAATCATGGAGTCGCGAAATGGATGTCAATTCAGGACGAATTGTCTATGACCGCAAGGATGCCAAGCTGTCAAGCATGGTGCAAGTGGGTGCAGCAGCGCCAGCGGATGCGGTGGCGCCGGCAGCAAGGGTTGCCACAACGGCTCGCACGTCGAACCAGCCCGGTAAGGGAACCGTTGCCGCCAAGACGCACAGAACTGCCCATTCCCGCCGTGCATCGGCGCCAGATCTGCATTCACGAGGAAGCACGCGCACCCTGTTCGAGCAAAAGACCGATTCACTGGGCGTTGCCAGGCCAGGCATCGACCTGCGTGCCGCATTTCCGCAGCTGCCCAGCACCTTCGCCGCCATGGCTGGCAGCCAGCCGCTGTATCGCCCCCGTCCGGTCACACCGATGGTTTGCCGCACCATGGCCGAGCGTAAAAATTCCAGGGTCATCGCCAATGTCGATGCATTGCTGCGCTCCTACAACGCGCGCGGCATCCATGATCTGCTCAGGGCGCTGGGCGTGGGTGGCCTGCAGGAAGCGGTGGAAGTGCTTGACCGTTCGCAGCACGCCTGGCTCTCCACCGGTTTCAATGTCTTGCCGGGCAAACCCGAAACCGATGGCCCACCGGGACTGGCTGCCTTGGGTTTTGCGCTGCGTTTGCTGGGCAAGCAAGTGCGCTTCATCTGCGACAGCATCAATCTCGAACTGGTGTGCGCCTGCATGCAGACCCTCGACCCGCAGGCAGAGGCACACTATGAATTCACCGCCATGGATGAAAAGGACGACCTGGCGCCAGCCCGCGCCATCGAATTGTTCGACAATGCGCCCTGCGATGTTTCCGTGGCCCTGGAATTGACCGGGCGCAGTGCCGACGGCATTCGGCGCGACATGCGCGCCAACGACATCAACCCGAACAATGCCGCAGTCGACCAGGTGCAAAACGAAGCCAATCGGCGCGGCATTGCCACGCTGAGCATTTTCGATGGCGGCAATGAATCCGGCAGCGGCGGCACCTTGAATGTGCCGCTGGCGGCTAACGGTACGGTGATTGCGGCTGCGATCGTGGCGCAGTCCCAAGTCCATGCCTGGAACTCCAACCTGGGCGGATTTGCATTGGCGGAAATCCTGCTGGCGCGGCATGGCTTGAGCAAGAGGTCGATGACGGAAATCCAGCTTGCCAGCATGATTCAAGACGTCATGGCACTGGGCGGCATCGACGGCGTCACTCGCGGCAGCGTTGCCGATGAATATGTCCACAATCATCTCGGGATTCCCGGCAAGACAGAGCAGTCAGGCGTGGATGGTTTTGGGATTCGCACGCATCAGGTATTCCTTGAGATGCTCAAGAAGCTGGTGCGGGAAATCATCCCGGTTGAGGCAAAAGAGGTAAGTTGATCGGAAAGGCTTCGCAGGTCTTGTCTGGCAGGATTTGCTTTTCGTTTCCTGCTTTTCAAGTCCTGCTTCAAGGGGGCTTGGGGTACGTCTACTGCAGCACTTCCTCTGCAGTTCGTCCTTTGCAGTATGTTGTCTGCAGTACGTCCTGTGTCGTACATGCTGCTCTACAAACGTCTTTTCACCCGCTCTAACCGCGGGAGAACTTCTCGGCCAGTTGCGAGAGTTTTTCCGCGCGCTGGCTTGCCGCCTGCTCTTCCATTGCCGCCGCCCGTGCAGCTTCCTCGGCCTTCTGCTGCTCGGCACGACGCTCGGCATTTTTTGCCGAGCGCTCGCGCAAGACCTTGCTTGCATACACGCGATGGCTGTCGGGCACTTCGCCGGCTTCATTGCCATCGAGGTCGCGGCGCAGCCTGGCTTTTTCCATCACCTTCAGGTAGCGCAAGGAATTGGTATGGATGCCCAGCGCCACCCGCAAGACCTTGCGGTTAATCTCGGGCAAGCGGGTCAGCAACTGTTTATCGATACCGATCGCCAGCGGCAGGCAATCGCGAAAAACGGCAAACTGGTCCTGCAATTGCTTGAGCAAGACACGTGCTGGCTGGGGCGTACTTGGAGCTTGAGGATTGGGTTTCATCGACAACGGTTCATGATTCGGTGTTTCAAGGCCAAGAGCATAGCATATGGGTAAGTCATTCTTGTTTACGCTTTGGCTACAAACAAAGCCTGTTGGCAGCGCGCCGCATTTTCACGCCGGCCAAAACGCGACAAGGCGGATGAATTCAATCACACAGCATGGTTGGGGTACGGGTACCGTAGTCGGTCAGGAACGCATCGAAGTCGTCCGAACCCTCCGCTTCCATACGCGCCTGTTCCCGTACCGAGCGCGCCGCCAGTTCGGCATGGCGCTGATGCTCTTGCGCGGAAGGTGCACGGGCGCGAAAATTCTCTGCATGCTTCATGCTCTGCACCATGCCAAAGCCGGAAAATGAATTACCATGTTTTTCCATCTGGGCCAGGACACGTGCGGACGGCGTCAGCGCTGGCGATTCCAGTTTTGCGCGCTGGGCAGCCAGGCTGGCAAGATGTGCACCGTCGGTGCGGCCGGCATCGAGCATGGCAGCAATCGGTTCGATCTGGTCGAGCAATTCCAGGCCCCATTGCTGCAGGCCGATCGCCACGCCGCCGCGCTGCAGTGCGAGTTCCGGTTCGCGCCCCCGCTTGACCACGCTGGCAAAATTGCCGGTATTTTCGCGGCCCTCGACCTGATTGGTCTGTGCGCTGTCATCAAGCAGGCAGAAATGCAGGAAGGCGTCAAGGAAACGCGAGGTTTCCAGGCTGATGCCCAGCGGCTCGAAGGGGTCGACGTCGAGGCAGCGCACTTCCACATACTGCACACCGCGGGCGCACAGTGCTTCGAGCGGTCGCTCGCCACTGTTGATGACGCGCTTGGGACGGATGGTGGCATAAAACTCGTTTTCGATCTGCAGCACATTGGTGTTGATCTGCACCCATTCGCCGTTCTGGCGCGTACCGACTTTTTCATAGGGTGGATACGGCTGGCGCACAGCGCGCAACATGCTGCGCATATACTGTTCCAGCGTGTTATACGGCAGCATCAGGTTGGCCTGGGCATTGTTGGAATAGCCCAGGTCGCTCATGCGCAGGCTGGTGGCATGTGGCAGGTAGAGCGTGTCGGCGGAAAGCTTGTCGAGTCCATGCGGTCCATCGCGCAGGAAGTGGCTTTCGACAGCGGGCGAAGCGCCGAACAGATACATCAGCAGCCAGCTGTAGCGATTGAAATTGCGTACCAGGGCGATGTACCCTTCGGACTGGAAATCGCGCAGGCTGGTACGG
>JBPBPY010000326.1:0-5137 GCA_050954505.1 Janthinobacterium lividum | reverse complement strand
GTGCCAGTGCGATTGCGCTGGCGCCGCCGGCATTGCCATTTCATGCATGGCAGTACAGTTCGGTGCAGCGCCAGGCCGGCACCGGATGGCCGCATCAGATCGCGCGTGCCAGCTGCTCGGCAATGCCGATGTAGTTTGACGGCGTCATCGCCAGCATCAGCGTCTTGGCTTCCTGCGGAATGGCCAGCCCGTTGATGAACACCTGCAGGGCCTCTTTGGTAATGCCTTTGCCACGCGTGAGTTCCTTCAACTGCTCATACGGATTTTCAATGCCATAGCGGCGCATGACAGTCTGTACCGGTTCGGCCAGCACTTCCCAGGTAGCGTCGAGGTCTTGCGCCAGGCGCTGCGGGTTGACTTCCAGCTTGTTGAGGCCGCGCAGGCAGCTGTCGTAGGCCAGCAGGGTGTAGCCGAAACCAACGCCGATATTACGCAGCACGGTGGAATCGGTCAGGTCGCGCTGCCAGCGCGAGACCGGCAGTTTTTCAGCCATGTGCTTGAGCACGGCATTGGCCATGCCGAGGTTGCCCTCGGAATTTTCAAAGTCGATCGGGTTGACCTTGTGCGGCATGGTCGAGGAACCGATTTCCCCTGCCTTGGTACGCTGCTTGAAATACCCGAGCGAAATATAGCCCCAGATATCGCGGTTCAAGTCCAGCAGGATGGTATTGGTGCGGGCAATGGCATCGAACAGTTCGGCCATGTAGTCATGCGGCTCGATCTGGATCGTGTAGGGATTGAAGGTCAGGCCCAGGCGCTGTTCGATGACCTCTTTTGAGAACTGCGCCCAGTCGAAGTCGGGATAGGCTGACAGATGTGCATTGTAATTGCCGACCGCACCATTCATCTTGCCAAGGATGACCACATCGGCAATGCGCTCGGACGCACGTTTGAGGCGCGCCACCACATTGGCGATTTCCTTGCCCAGCGTGGTCGGGCTGGCTGGCTGTCCATGGGTGCGCGACATCATCGGCAAGCCGGCATGTTCATGGGCCAGCGAGGTCAGGCGCTCGATAAGGGCCGCCAGCGATGGCAGCAGCACGGCGTCGCGTGCCGCCTTGAGCATCATGCCGTGCGAGGTGTTGTTGATGTCTTCCGAGGTGCAGGCGAAATGGATGAACTCCGAGGCTGCCACCAGTTCCGGCACATCCTTGACCTGTTCCTTGAGCCAGTATTCCACCGCTTTCACATCATGGTTGGTGACCGCTTCGATTTCCTTGATGCGCTGGGCATCGGCTTCGGTGAAATCGGCCGCCATGCGGTCGAGCAGCGTGTTGGCCTGGCTGGAAAACGGTTTGATCTCTGCAAACCCGGCCAGCGACAGTGCCTGCAACCAGGCAATTTCAACCTTCACGCGGTGGTGCATGAAGCCGGCTTCGGAAAGAATCGGCCGCAGGCTGACGGTCTTGGCAGCATAACGGCCGTCGAGCGGCGAAAGCGCAGAAAGGGTGGAGAGGGAAGCAGGCGTTGGAGAGGACATGATGGGTGCACGGTGAATGTAACGAGGGGCAATTTTACCACCCGCTTCTCAGGCCCGGCAGGCCAGGGCCCGTCAGGCCGCAAGCCCGCGCCCTTGCCGCTGTAAACCCAGCGCTCAGGCCGGTTGATGTTGTTTTCTCGAATGATATAATCGCCAGCATTCCCCTCTGAAAAACTCTATGAAACTGATCGGCTCGACCACCAGCCCATATGTCCGCAAGGTGCGCGTCGTCATGGCCGAGAAAAAACTCGACTATGCCCTGGTGCTGGAAGATCCCTGGGCAGGGAATTCGCCGGTGCCATTGTCCAACCCCTTGGGCAAGGTTCCTTGCCTGGTGATGGAAGATGGCGGCGCCATGTTCGACTCGCGGGTGATCGTGGAATATCTCGATACCCTGACCCCGGTGGGCAAGCTGATTCCGCAGCAGGGCCGGGAGCGCGCCAGCGTCAAGTGCTGGGAAGCCCTGGCAGACGGCGTGGCCGATGCGGCCGTCTCGATGCGGCTGGAACGCACCCTGCGTGCCGAGGAACAGCAAAGCGCGCAGTGGCTCAAGCGCCAGCGCGCCAAGGTCGATTCCGGTCTGAAGGCAATGGCAGCGGGCCTGGGCGAGACGACCTACTGTGCCGGCAATTATTTCACGCTGGCTGACATCGCCGTCGGCTGCACGCTGGGCTGGCTGTCGTTTCGTTTCCCCGAGATCGACTGGCGCAGCGACCATCCCAACCTGGCCAGGCTGTTCGCCCGGATTTCCGAACGCCCTTCGTTCAAGGATAGCCTGCCCAAGGTCTGAGCGCGGGCGCCTGCAGCCTCTGCAGCTTCTGCAGCTTCTGCAGTTTCTGCAGTTTCTGTCTTCTGGTATATCCTTTCACATCCCGGTCCGCCCGCCGGAACTTTGCTTGTCGCCGAGCCGCTGGCGCCTGCAGCCTCTGCACCCTCTGCACCCTCCGCAGCTTCTGTCCTCTGGCATGTCCTTTCACATTTCGGCTCGCCCGCCGGAACTTTGCTCGCCGGCGCTCCAATCGCTACGCGCTGCCGACACGCAAGCGGCCGACATGTTGGCCCCCCCGCCGTACTTCCTGCATCATCTGCTGACCAGCGTCAATTGAAGTATGTACGCTCGCGCACAGACCTCCGTGCGCTTACCAAGCATGATGAACCCATGGATGCATCTTGCATCGACAGGGGATGTTCCCTTCAATTTTCCATGGGCGATCAGTGAAAACAATCATCAACGCAAATTTCCGGGGGAGCCATGCATAGCGCGACGCACGACTCGATTATCAGTGTGAACCCGCGACTGGGCCTGGCCAACCAGCCAGTGTATGCCATGCTGGTCCAGTTTCCTGCGGTGTGCTTCGTTGGCGCATTGCTTACCGACCTGGCCTACTGGCGCAGCGCCATGTTCATCTGGGCGACATTCTCGATCTGGCTGCTGGCCGCCGGTTGCATCGTCGCCGTCCTTGCAGCACTGGCTGGCCTGGTGACCTGGATCAGTCATCCGCATGTGCGCGCACTGCGCTGGGCCGGCTGGCATGTCCTGGCCAGCCTTGCTGCGCTGGCGTTATCGGTCTTGAATGCCTTTGTCCACAGCCGCGACGGCTACACCGCCGTGATGCCAACCGGCCTGACGCTCTCCGCGATCGTGGTGATCCTGATGATCGTGGCCATGTGGCTGGGCTGGCCGCGTACCGAACTCATGCGCCGCGTCCAGACTGCGACGATTGTCCGTAACCCAACGGTAAGTGAAAAACTGTGATGCCACCTAAAATGAATGTTTCCCTCCAAACTGTCCGTCCGGCACTGACCTGCCTGGTACTGGCCATGACGGCACTGTCGATGACCGCCTGTGACCGCGGCGACCCGGCGCAGCAGGCAGCGCAATATGGCGCAGCACCAATGCTGCCGGCCGCAAAAAACTATCTGCTGCCGCCCATGAAGGTGTTGCCAGCCGGTAGCTGGGGACAGGGCGAAGCGCCCGTGGTGGCGGCACCGTTGAAGATCACCGCCCTGGCCACTGGCCTGATGCATCCGCGCGTGGTGTATCCGCTGCCCAATGGCGACATCCTGATCGTCGAAGCAAATGGACCCAAGGCGCCGGTGTTTCGTCCCAAGGATCTGGTCATGGGACCGATTCAGGCCTACGGCGGCTCCAAGGGCAAAGGCGGCAACCGCATCACGCTGGTTCGTCCAGCCAGTGCCAGTGGCCCGGAACAGCGCACGATTTTCCTCGACAATCTGAATTCGCCATTCGGCATTGCACTGGTCGGCAATGATTTCTACGTCGCCAATGCCGATACGCTGATGCGCTATTCGTATACCGAGGGTGCCACAAAGATTTCTGCCGAGGGCACCAAAGTCATCGACCTGCCGGGCGGCCCGATTAATCATCACTGGACCAAGAGTCTGCTGGCCAGCGCCGATGGAAGCAAGCTGTATGTGGGTGTTGGCTCGAACAGCAACATCACGGAAAACGGCATGGCCGCCGAGATGAATCGCGCCAACATCCTCGAAGTCGACCGCGCCAGTGGTGCAGTGCGCATCTTTGCCAGCGGTTTGCGCAATCCTAATTCCATGCAATGGGAACCGCAAAGCAAGGCAATGTGGGTGGTGGTCAACGAGCGTGACGAGATTGGTCCCGACCTGGTACCCGACTACCTGACGTCGGTGCGCGATGGCGGCTTCTATGGCTGGCCATACAGCTACTACGGCAACCACCTTGACGCCCGGGTCATGCCACAACGTCCTGACCTGGTTGCCAAGGCGATTGTGCCGGATTACGCACTGGGTTCGCATGTGGCGCCATTGGGATTGGTGTTCAACAACTCGACCAGCAGCATGCCTGCGAATCTGCGCGAAGGCGCCTTTGTCGGTGAGCATGGCAGTTGGGATCGCAGCCCGGTGAGCGGCTACAAAGTGGTGTTCGTACCGTTCAAGGACGGCAAGCCTGTCGGCCAGCCGGTCGATGTGGTAACCGGGTTCCTGGTCGGTGAACAGGCCAAGGGTCGTCCGGTTGGCTTGACAATGGACCGCAGCGGCGCCTTGCTGATTGCCGACGATGTCGGTAACACGGTGTGGCGCGTGAGTGCGGCGACGCCATGATGCCGGCTTGACCGGGCAGGGCTGTCCGGTCAGGTACGGGCAGCAAGGCCTGAGCCATCAAACCTGAACAAAAGGGCAAGGCATGGGCAAGCTTTGCGCTGCCCATGCCCTGTTTTCGTCTGGCGCCGGTAATTCAGCGCCGGCCGCCTGCAACGGTCGACGGCCGACGGCCTGCGTCAGGCTTGCATCTGGGTTTGCAGGTAGTTCTGGATGCCGACCTTGTCGATCAGGTCGAGCTGGGTTTCGATCCAGTCGATGTGTTCCTCGGTATCGTCGAGGATGTATTGGAAGATTTCGCGCGATACATAGTCGCCCACGGCTTCACAGGCTGCGATGCCTTCCTTGACCGTGGCTTGCGAAATGTATTCCAGCTTCTGGTCGCATGCCAGCATTTCGGCAGTGTTTTCACCGATCATCAGCTTGTGCAATGCCTGCAGGTTGGGCAAGCCATCGAGCATCAGGATGCGGTTGATGAGCTTGTCGGCATGCTTCATTTCACCAATCGATTCTTCATATTCCTTTTTGCCGATCTTCTCGAAACCCCAGTGCTGATACATG
>JBPBPY010000202.1:0-5145 GCA_050954505.1 Janthinobacterium lividum | reverse complement strand
TTGCCGACCAGGGATGGCGGCACGATCAACCAGATCGATTATGTGGTCAATACACTCAAGACCAATCCCGACAGCCGGCGCATTCTTTTCCACGCCTGGAACCCGGAATATCTGCCCGACGAGTCGAAGTCGCCGCAGGAAAATGCCGCTGCCGGCTTGATGGCACTGCCACCTTGCCATCTGCTGTACCAGTTTTACGTTGCCAATGGCAAGCTCTCGGCGCAGTTGTACATCCGCAGCTCCGACAGTTTCCTTGGCCTTCCCTACAATATTGCATCGCTGGCGCTGCTGACCCACATGCTGGCCCAGCAATGCGACCTGGTACCTCATGAAATCATCGTCAGCCTTGGCGACCTGCATGCGTATTCGAATCATGTGCAGCAGATCGCGACCCAGCTCACCAGAACGCCACGCGCTTTGCCGCAGTTGCGCATCAAGCGGCGGCCGGCATCGATCTATGATTATGCATTCGAGGACTTCGAGATCATCGGATACGATCCCTACCCCTCGATTGCCGCGCCGATCGCCGTTTGAGGGCATGCACGGCGCAGCAATCAGCCAGCCTGAATTTCTCCCATGCTGGCCAAGCTGGCGCTTGCCAGACCAGAATGGCCCAAGCCCTCACGCCCGGAGCTGCCGGCGGACTGGCTCGCCCGGCTCATTGGCGCTGGCCAGGCGCGCTAAAACACCCACAAGCGCTCGGCTGGCAACTGCAACCAGTATTCGCCGGTTTCCAGACGATAGGGTGAATAGGCCCGCACGCCGCCCTCGTTCATGTCGCCGCGGCGAAACAGGCATTCCCAGCGGTCGCCAAGGTACATGCAGGTGGCCAGTGGCAGCCGCAAGGCGTTCGATGTCTCGGTTTGCGATATGCGCACCTGTTCCAGGCGGATCATGGCCGTGATCTCGGTGCCGACATTGCTGCCGCGCGCCGTGCCCTGCATGGTGGTGCCGCCGACATCGAGGGTCAACTGTTCGCCGTTGCGCTGGATGATCTTGCCGGCCAGGCGATTGTTACTGCCCATGAATTCGGCGGTAAACAGGGAGTCCGGCGTTTCATACATGCTTTGCGGCGCGCCTTGCTGTTCGATCTTGCCGTTGTTGAGCAGCAGGATACGGTCGGAAATGGCCATCGCCTCGGCCTGGTCATGGGTCACCATCAAGGCAGACAAGCCAAGGCGCACGATCAATTCACGCAGGAAGGCGCGCGCCTCTTCGCGCAGTTTGGCGTCCAGGTTCGACAGCGGTTCATCGAGCAGGATCACCGGCGGGTTGTAGACCAGCGCACGTGCAATCGCCACGCGTTGCTGCTGTCCACCGGAGAGCTGGTGCGGGAAGCGCTCGCCCAGATGGCCCAGGCCCAGTTGCCCAAGCACCGACTTGACCCGTTCGGCGATTTCACTGCTGCCCATCTTGCGCAGTTTCAAACCGTAGCCGACGTTGTCGGCCACGGTCTTGTGCGGCCACAGTGCATACGACTGGAATACCAGGCCGAGGTTGCGCTGTTCGGCCGGCAGTTCCAGTTTTCTGGCGCCGTCGAAGACAGTGCGTTCGCCGATGGTGATGGTGCCATCCTTCGGGCTCTCCAGGCCGGCAACGGCGCGCAGCAGCGTGGTCTTGCCGCTGCCCGACGGCCCCAGCAGGGCCACCACTTCGCCACGCTGCAATTCCATCGACACGCCCTTGAGGATGGGATTGGCGGCGGCACCGGTGCCATAGTCAAGGTGAAGCTGGTTGACGCTGAGTTCAGACATGATGATTTCCTTTAATCGTGCAGCTTGACGCCGAAGCGCAAGGCGATGCCGAGGCCGATGGCCACCAGCGTTATGTTGATGAACGAGAGCGCGGCGACCAGGTCGACGGCACCGGCACCCCACATCGAGACGATCATGGCGCCAATGACTTCGGTGCCGGGCGAAAGCAGGTAGACGCCAGTGGAATACTCGCGCTCGAAGATCAGGAACACCATCAGCCAGGCGCCGATCAAGCCGAAACGCACCAGCGGCAAGGTGATGTCGCGCGTGACCTGGCCGCGGCTGGCGCCGACTGCGCGGGCGGCCTCCTCGAGTTCAGGACCGACCTGCAGCAAGGCAGTGGTAATGAGGCGCAAGCCATATGCCATCCACACTACCGAATAAGCCAGCCAGACCGAGAAAATGGTCGAGCGCAGCGCGCGCAGTTGCGGGATGAAATTTTCCGACAGCCAGCGCGCCCCATCGTTGTCCATCCATTTGAGCAGGTTGTCCAGCGCAGCAGGAACGAACAGAAAGACCCACAGAAATGACAGGCCGGCCAGCAAGCCCGGGATGGCGCGCGGTACCAGTACGCTGTAGTCGAGCAGGCGGGTGATGCCGTCGGGCTTGCGATGCATGGCCAGCGCGATGCAGCTGTAGCAGGCCACCGCTACGGCCCCGCCAATGACGCCGATGAGCACCGTGTTGAGGATGCCGCGCATGAGCGCCGGCTGGTTCCAGATGTCGAGGAAATGCTCGACGGTCAGCACGTCGAGCAGCCTGACGCCATCGCCCCAGTGGGACACGAAGGCACGCAAGGCAATGCCGGAGATGGGCACAATGACGGTAAACAGCAGCCAGGCCACGATCAGAGCAACCGCCAGCCACTTCCAGCGGCCCAGCGGCAACGCCTTCATGCGCGCGCCCTTGCCCTTGATCGAGACATACTTGTTGGCCGATTTGAGCATCCAGCGCTGGATGAACACCAGCGGCATGGTCACCGCCACCAGGCAGACCGCCACTGCCGCCATCAGATGGTAGGAAGGCGTGCCCAGCTTGTTGGTGAGTTTGTAGAGGTAGGTGGCCAGCACCAGATGGCCTTCGGGGTCGCCCAGCACCAGCACCAGGCCGAACACCTCGAAACCGAGGAAGAACACCAGAACGCCGGAATAGGCCAGCGCCGGCATGATCATCGGCAGCGATACATTCAGCGCCACCTGCAAGGGCGAGGCACCGGCCACCCGGGCGGCTTCCTCGACATCGGAACCGAGGCTGCGCAGCGCCGCCGATGCATACAAATAAACGTGCGGCACATGGGTCAGCCCGGCGATGATGATGATGCTCGGGAACGCATACACATTCCAGGGCTGCACACCGATCAGCTCGCGCACCCACAATGTGTAGAAGCCCACCGGCCCCATCGACACCACGTAGCCGAAGGCGATCACCATCGGCGAGACAAAGATCGGCACCAGCAGCAAGGGCGCAAACCAGCTGCGCCCCGGAAGGTCGGTACGCACCATCAGGAACGCCAGCATGGCGCCCAATGGCACGGCAATGATGGCCAGGCCGGCAGCGAGCAGGAAACCGTTGACGAAGGCTTCGCGAAAGTCCGGGTCGTCGAAGATGAAACGGTAGGGTTCCAGGCTGAGGACTTTCATCGGGGCGAAAAACGGCGCGGAAAGAAAGCTCTGGTAAAAGATCAGCAGCAGCGGCACGAAAATGGCCAGCAGGGCCAGCCCGACGACGATGCCGCGCGGCAGGTTGAAGCGCGCGAATCTGCCAGGACGGGGCAACGCCAGCGTTGTCCTTTCCCGGGAAAGCGTAGGTGTGTGCATGAAGACCTCGGTAGAGTTGAACGGCATCGCAGACGGCAGGCATGGCTGTCGTCATGCGCGCCACCGGATGGCTGTGCAGCGAAACGGTGCAGCAAATCGGAGCTGCAGGGTAGTGCCGTGACACTGCGCAGCGCAAGCGCCCTGGCAATCAGTTCAGTGCAGGATTGCCGATTGCCCTGTGCGCCGCCAGGCATTTGCCGCCCGGCAGACGCGACGTGGGTTTTTACTTCTTGGCAGTGGCTTCTTTCCACTGCTTGAGGAATGCCAGGCGCTTGGTCTGGTCGAGGTATTGCAGCAGCTGCGGACCGACGGTCAGTGGCTTGAGCGAACTGCCCAGCTGCCTGGTCAGGTCGGCCGAGGTGGTCTCGCCGGTGACATCGGCACGAATCGCGTACAGCTGTGCTTCATTGGCAATCACGGTCTGGCCGCGTTTCGAAAGGGTGTAGTCCAGCCACAGCTTGGCCGCATTGATGTTCTTTGCCGACTTGTTGACAAACATGACGCGCGAGAGCACCAGCGTGTAATCCTTGGCAAACGACACACCGATCGATGGATCCTTCTTGGCGCGTGTGAGGGCGTAGGAGCCCAGCATGTTATACCCGATCAGGTTTTCACCGGAGGAAATCCGTTCCAGCATGGTGCCGGTGGAGGACTGCACGCGCACGCCGGCCGAACCAAGTGCCTTGGCAAAATCCCAGAATTGTGGATTGTCGGCCAGGTCGCTGGTGATGAAGGTAAAACCGACGCCGGCTTTTTCAATGTCATAGGTGGTGATCTTGCCCTGGTATTTCGCTGCCTTGGTCGTGAGCAGCTTGACCAGGTCGGCATGCGAGTGCGGCACTTCGTCAGCCGGCACAAGGCGCTTGTTGTAGACGAAGGTGGCTGGCTCGAACGTGGTGCCGTAGGCGGTGTCCTTGTAGTTGGCCCAGGCCGGCACCGCTGCGCCTTCCGGCGATTTGTAGACCAGCGCATAGCCATCGGCCACCAGCTTCATCTGCAGGTCCATTGCCGACGACCACATCAGGTCGGCGGTGTTGCCGCCGGCCGCCGCTTCGGAAATGAAGCGGTTGTACACCTCGGTCGAATTCATGTCGTTGTACTCCACCTTCACGCCGGGGTAGAGTGCGCTGAAATCCTTGATCAGCGACTCGGCTGCCTTGGCATCGGTGGAACTGTAGATGACGACCTTGCCCTCTTTCCTGGCGCCCTCGACCGTCTTGGCATAGTCGGCTGGGTAGCCGGCCGGTACCTGTGCCAGCGCGTTGCCGGCCGTGAATGCGGCAAGCACGCTGAACAGCCCTGCACCGGCGAGCGTGCGCAGGGCCGGTTTGAAACTGGAACCGATGGTGTGCGGGATGGGGGAATGGTCAAGGTTCATGTCTGCTCCGGAGTTGATGGCTGCTTTGCCGCGCCGTTGCGCCGCAAGCAGGCCATGTTTTTTTATCGTACCGGCAGCCCTGTTTTCGCTGCCGACGGTTGCTTCTGGCAGCGAATGTACAGCAGCAAGCTTTCAACCCGCTGTCAGTTCATGAATAGTTGATATTTGTTTTTCATATGACGCAAGTCCATGCAAG
>JBPBPY010000037.1:0-5178 GCA_050954505.1 Janthinobacterium lividum | reverse complement strand
TGGAAGTGATGAATCGATCGCAATGGCATCAAAATCGCATGTCCTTGCCAGTCTACCGGATTTGCAGCGGCAATGGCCACCCGGAGCCTGCCGCTGCACCGACCATGGGCCTGTCGTAGAATGGGGTTCGACACGGGAGACGATGCATGCCATTGGACACACTGCAGACCATGGAGACATTCGATACCGTGAGCCTGCCGCAGACAATCGACCAGAACGCCGGGAAACTGGCCGAATTCGTTGATCGCCATCGGCGTTTGCTGGTCTTGACCGGCGCCGGCATCAGCACCGCTTCCGGCATTCCCGATTACCGCGACAAGGATGGCACCCGCCGTGGCCGCGCGCCGGTGCAGGGGCCGGAATTCCGCGCCCGTGAAGCGGTACGCAAACGCTACTGGGCGCGCAGCATGCTGGGCTGGCCCACGCTTGCGCGCAGCCAGCCCAATGCCGGCCATCGCGCGCTGGCCGAACTTGAAGCCGCTGGCAGGGTCGGCAGCATCCTGACGCAGAATGTCGATGGCCTGCATCAGCAAGCCGGCAGCAACGCCGTCATCGAACTGCATGGCAGCATCCATGCCGTGCTGTGCCTGGAATGCGGCTGCCGCATCAGCCGCAGGCAGGTGCAGGCGCAGCTCGAACAAGCCAACCCGGCGCTGGCCGGCGTCGAAAGCTTTGCCAGCATTGCGGGCAGCATACCGGCAGTGCGTCCCGGTCCGGCCGGCGTGGTGCAGGCCTTGCCCGATGGCGATGCCCAGTTCGAGCCTGACGCCATGGCCACCTTCCATGTGCCAGCCTGCCTGGAATGCGGCGGCGTGCTGCAGCCCGACGTGGTATTTTTTGGCGACGGCGTGCCGCGCGCGCGCCAGGCCCAGGCTGAACAGGCATTGGCCGAGGCCGATGCCGTCCTGGTGGTCGGCTCCTCCTTGATGGTGCTGTCCGGTTACCGCTTTTGCCGCGATGCCGCCGCCAGCGGCAAACCGGTCGCCGCCATCAACCATGGACTCACGCGTGCTGACGGCTTGCTGAGTCTGAAGATTACCGACGCTGCGCAGGACGTGTTGCCGGCCCTGGTACGCCAGTTGCGCTGATTGCGCTGATTGCGTTCGTTATGTTCATTGCGCTGAATGCAGTGTCCGGGTGAACGCGACGAATGTGCCGAATGTGCTCAAATCGCGCAATGCGCCAAATGCGCCAAATGCAGATGCAATTGGTTGTCAATGCACTCCCTATCCGCCCTCTCCGCTCTCTCCGCCAGCCTCGACACCGGTTGAACCAGCCGGTCCTGGTCAGCCGGCCCAGCCGCATCACTTCACGCTGCTGGCTGGAAATCAAGCAGATCAAAACCAGCCGTGGCCAGGCAAACGCCATTGACCAGCAATTCGATGCGATGGTGGCCGGGGTGGTGTTTGCGGGTGCTGAAGTCGCGGATGGTTTGCGATATCGCCATGACCCTGCGCTCCTGCGGCTTGAGCATCATTTGCTTGAACTTGAAGACCTTGCGCGCCTGGCCTGACTTGCGGGCGTACAGCACCGCATAGTCGACCTCGAGTTTTTGCGCCTGTGCGCTGGTCGAGACCAGCACCGCCTCGATGACAATGCGCTGGCCCAGTTCGATGACGGCGGGACTGACGGAGAATCCTTCCAGCTCGACAGCTGCCGCGCCCGTGACGCCGACCAGTGCCAGGGCATCGGCATTGCCCTTCTTGATCAGCGTGCGCAGGGCATGGCGGGCGATCCATGCGCTGTGGCGTTGATTCAGATCCCAGCTTGCCAGGCGCTTCAATACCAGGTGCGCATTGTCCTTGCTGATGTCGTTCAAGTGATTGGCCACCGATTTGCGCACGTACAAACTTTCGTCGGCGCGCAGGTTTTCCAGTATTGCCGCCGTGCCGGAAGGATCGGCCATCAGCGCCTTGAGCTGGAACGACCACGGCAGGCGCGGCCGGCTGCCTTCGCTGGCAAGGCGGCGCACGTGGGCATCGTCATGCTTCGACCAGCGCTCCATGATGGCCAATGCGCGTGCCTGGTCGCGCTGCAGGAAATGGCGCACGGCGAATTCGGAAGAGCCAAAGCCGGTAAAAAAAGCCAGCGCTTCCATCGCGGTGTCGAATTCGTCGAGGCCAAACAGGGCCACATATTCAGGCAGGATCATGGAAGCAAAACCATGCTCGATGCGTGGCGCCAGCAAACGCAGCAGCGGCAGCGCCTGCTGGAAATCCATCTCCAGTGTGGCATGCAGGCAAACGGCCAAATGGCGCAGGCGCTGCATGATGCCTTTGCCATCGAGCGCCTCGCTGGCCAGGGCGATGAAGCGCGGCTGGTCGAAGCTGCCATGCACGGCGCGCATCTGGCTGGCGATATGGACGATACGTGCCTGGTTGAAGATTTCCTTCAGGGCTGCGGGTATTGCTTCACTCATGGTGTATTCGGTTGGGGAAATGGGCGCAGTGATACTGCGCTGATTGCCGTTGATGCTACAGTGTTGCTTCCCTATTGTCTTTCATCAGCCGACCCAATGACCAGACTGCGCATCACCGCCAACGGCCGCGAATTCATTGCCGAAACCAATCCTGACGCACCGCAAACCGTGGCTGCTTTCATGAAGCTGCTGCCCTACACCCAGAAGCTGATCCATGTGCGCTGGAGTGGCGAAGCCGGCTGGGTACCGCTGGGCGACTGGAAGCTGGAGAACGATGGCAAGGAAGTCGGATTTGAAAACCACACCAGCCACCCGTCGGTGGGCGACATCCTGTTTTATCCGGGCGGCTACAGCGAAACCGAATTATTGATTGCCTATGGTTCGTGTTGTTTCGCCAGCAAGATGGGACAACTGGCCGGCAATCACTTCCTTACCATCGTCGAAGGCAAGCAGTATCTGCGTGAGCTGGGCAAGAAGATCTTGTGGGAAGGCGCGCAGGAAGTGCGCTTTGAATTACTCGATCAGGTCTGAAAGGGTATGGCAAGCGCCGGTCCAAGGGAACGGCTGTTGGCAAACGCCGCCGCGCTACTCATGCGCTCAGTTGCAAGACACCGTGATTGACCGCATGCCAGGTCAAATTCGATCCATTGAACAGGTTGTCGCGCAAGGTCGCTTCTTCCAGGGTCGGTGGATGATACTTGCAAATAATCAGTCCATTCTCGCCCGGCCGCTCGGCCAGCAAGGCGTTGGCTGATTTGACAACCCGTTCCCAAAATCCGGCATCGCTTTCCAACTCTGCCCGCAACAAGGTCAATTGATGTGCAGCGCGTGTGTTGGTTTCACTGAATACCACCACAAACCCGTCTGGACAGTGGCTCTTCAAACCGCAAAGATGAAAGTGCTTTGGTGCATGCATGCCGTTTTCCTTGTGACCCTGGCGACGCTGTTTGCGCGGCGTGTCTGGTGAGCGAATCGAAATTCATGCTTCACCTGGCCGGGCCTTGAAGCATTGGTATTCATTGATGCAGCGTGATACTTGTGAAGAAAACCATCCGGCCTCGACGCTGTATCCAAGGCATGGCAATCAAAACGGTTTTGCCATGCACCGAATTTCCAAGACGAATTAATTTCTTCAAAGAAACTATACCAATATTCGATTTGACAGACAATCAAATATTTGATTTCCGGTAAAAATAACCTTGCTTGGCAACACAGTTACCATCGTTGCGTGCGAACGCGGTCAAACTGCCTTGCCTGACTTTTGGTGCTGCATTCAATGGTAACCAACACTATAAACCAAGCGGCCCGACTTGCGCAGTTCTGGATCGACAAAACCTGGCTGGCAGCCGCACCGGGTTTCGGACCCTGGCACCGGTTGGGAAGGAAATCGGGAATGCGCTGCCGGCCCGGCAAGCAGGCACGTTCAGCCTGCCGCGCTGCCCTTGGTGATGTTTTCGCCGTCATGCGGCTTCAAGGTCCAGAACGACAATGAAGAAAGCAGCGTCAGCGCACCGAGGACCAGGAAGGCATGATGCAGGGCACTGGTGACTGCGGCCCGGTCCGATTGCGGCAGATCGCCCAGGAACCAGGCCGTTGCCAACGAACCGCACACCAGGCCGAAGCTCATCGATATCTGCTGCATGGTGCTGGCAATACTGCTGGCCATGCTGGAGTCGCCCGGTCCGATATCGGCATAGGCCATGCTGTTGACGCTGGAAAACTGCATTGAATTGAAGAAGCCTTGTACCAGCCCCAGCAGCACGATCACTGGAATTGGCGTGTTGGCACCGATGCCGGCAAACAGGCAGATGGTGATACCGATCATGACCGTATTGATGATCAACACACGCCGGTAGCCAAACCGCCGCAGCACGCCGACGGAAATCACTTTCATTCCCATGGCCGCCAAAGCAGCGGGCATCATCAGCAAGCCTGACTGCCAGGCCGGCAACCCAAGGCCAAGCTGATACAGAAGCGGCAACAGGAAAGGCATGCCACCCAGGCCCAGCCGGGTGACAAAACCACCCAGCACCGAGACTCTGAAGGTGCGGAAGGAAAACAGCGACAGGCGCAGCAGCGGATAGGCACTGCGACGGGCATGCACCCCGTAGGCGCCCAGCAGCGAGAGCGACAGCAGCAGCAGGATGGTGCCCGAGGTAGCATCGAGGTGGTGATCGCCAAACATTTCCAGTAGCCAGGACAACAAGGCAATGCCCGCACCAAACAGCACCAAGCCGACAACATCCAGCGGCCGGCGTTCGTCGCCGTGATAGTCCGGCATGTAGCGGTGAATCAGGAACAGCGCTGCGATGCCGACCGGCAGATTGACGAAAAAAATCAGGCGCCAGGATAGCCAGTGCACCACCAGTCCACCGACGGTGGGACCGAGCAAGGGGCCGATCAATGCCGGTATGACGACAAAGTTCATGGCCTTGAGCAATTCACCCTTTGGAAATGCGCGCACGATCGCCAGCCGTCCGACTGGCAGCATCATGGCCGCGCCCATGCCTTGCAACAAGCGTGCCGCCACCAGCATCGGTACGTTGGTCGACAGACCGCACAGCGCGGAGGCCATGGTAAACACCGCCACTGCCACCATGAACAGGCGCCGGGTGCCAAAGCGGTCGGCCATCCAGCCGGAAACCGGAATGCACACCGCCAGCGCGATGATGTAGCTTGTGATGACGGCCTTGAGCGACAGCGGTGTCACATGCAGGCTTGCCGCCATCGACGGCACGGCCGTATTGATGATGGTGGAG
>JBPBPY010000442.1:0-5194 GCA_050954505.1 Janthinobacterium lividum | reverse complement strand
CACAACATCGAGTACTGGTACAAACCCTGGCGGTTGTTTTCGGCAATGCAGCGGCGGAAGTATTTGAGGTCGCCGCCGGCATTGAAATAGTCGGCATGGTCCGAGCGCATGACTGCATAGTGCACCGGCGCCGGCTTGACCAGCTGGCACAGCGAATGGGTGCAGGCGGCGCGATGGCTGCCGCTGCGGGCCGTGTCGCTGCGGGGCACCGTGCACTCGGCATGGCCATGGCTGCAATCGCCTTGCATGGCGTGCAGTTGCTGGACGGTTTCATGCAGCTGGTGCAGCAGCGGCAGGGAAAAATTATGCATGCCGCGCGCCGGATCATGCCTGAGCGTGATCCACACCGTGTGGGCAAGGGTGCGATGCTGTTCGACGGCCAGTTGTGAAGAATCGGTGTTGCGCAGTAATGGCAAGGACAAGTCCAGAGCGCCCATGATGTATTCCCCTTTGATCAATATATTGAACTGCTTCCAGGCGTGGCCCACTGCCGGCAGGCGGGCCATGACGAGGTGCCGCCGGCGTTGCAATCGAGCGCCGCAAACGCCGGCGGGCGGCACTCATCGTCGGCCCGCTACCCTGGCCGCTCGCGCCGCGAGACGATCAGCGCCACGTTGGTGCCCCCGAAACCCGATGAAAACGACATTGCGTGGTCGATCTTTTTGCCGAACAAAGGCAGCAGCGCCACATGATTGAGCGCGCAACGCGGATCGATGCTCTCCAGGTTTGCGGTTGCCGGCACCATCGCTGCATTCATGGCCACCACGGTGAGCAGCAGTTCCAGTGCACTGGCCGCCCCCAGCAAATGACCGTGCACCGATTTGGTGGAACTCACCAGCGGTGCATCGCCGCCACCGCCAAACACTGCCTGGATCGCTTCGGCCTCGACGAGGTCACCGCGCACCGTTGCGGTGGCATGGGCATTCAGATAACCGATTTCGGCAGGCGCCAGTGCAGCATGCTCAAGCGCCGCGCTCATTGCCCGCGCCAGCCCCTGCACCTGCGGAGTGCCAACGTGATAGGCATCACAACAGACGCCATAGCCGCTCAGGTAGCCATAGCAGGGCGCACCGCGCCGCCTGGCCAGATCGGCGGCCTCGAGCACCAGGAACGCCGCCCCTTCGCCGATCACCAGGCCATTGCGCGTGCTGGAAAAGGGTTTGCAGCTGCGACTGGCGTGCTGTTCGTCGAGCTGGGCAAGTGTGCGGGCGCCGTCGAAGGTGGCAAACAGGCTGGCCGTCAGTGGCGCCTCGGCGCCACCGGCCACGGCAATGTCCAGATGGCCGTCGGCGATGGCCCGGGCGGCTTCCCCCAGCGCCACGCCGGATGCCGCGCAGGCACTGCTGTGGGTGATTACCGGACCCCGTACCTGGTGACGGATCGAGATTTGCGCCGCGCCGCCGTTGCGCATGACCGCCATGCCCCAGAATGGCCGCATTGCCTGTTCTCCCTGCACGAGAAGGTGTTCATAACAGAGCTGTTCAACGCCGGCGCCGCCGTTGACATTGCCGTAGTAGACGCCGGCGCGTTCGCCAAAATCGGCAAAGTTTCCCAGGCCGGCGTCGGCAATGGCCTGGCGCGCAGCAATGATGGCCAGATGCTGGCAACGGTCCAGATAAGCCAGTTCCAGCTTGGCAAAGCTGCTGGCAAATGCGGCGCCGATGAAGCCGGCCGGGTAGGCGTTTTTCAACGGCGCTGCGCGCACCAGTCCGATCCCCGAACGCGTCACTGCCAGTGACGCTGCCACCTGTGCCACATCCAGGCCGATGGGTGAGAGTACGCCCAAGCCGGTAATCATGACGGCACGCCTGTCACGCATGTTTGATCCTTCCCTGCCTGCCGCACAGTCCGGCAAATGGCCGGCGCGCAGGCGAACGTGATGTCGGCACTGGTCCAGCCGTGCGGGCCTGGGCAGCGGCCTTGCCGATTGCCGATTACCGCTCACGATAGCCAGTTGCCGCCCACGCAGGAATGATTATTAAAAAATTCCAGCCAATGTTAAGAGTTCGAAGATGGAGAGTTGACAATTCCATGTTTCTGGCGCCTGGCCAGTGCAGCAAAATGGCCGTCAAGCGCCATCAATTCCGCATAGTTGCCGCTTTCCACCAGCTGACCGGCCTTGAGCACCAGGATGCGATCAGCCAGGGCAATCGTCGATAAACGGTGGGCGACGACAATGCGGGTGGCCTTGAGCTGCGCCAGGTTGGCTGCGACGATGGCCTGCGTGGCATTGTCAAGCGCGCTGGTTGCTTCGTCGAGCAGCAGGATTGCCGGCTGGTGCACCAGCGCCCGGGCGATCATCAAGCGCTGGCGTTCGCCGCCGGACAAGGTGCTGCCATCGACCAGCACGGTCTGCATGCCCATCGGCAGTGCCCGGATGGTTTCTTCCAGCCCAGCCTGACGCGCGGCTTGCCAGGCATCGTCCTGCGTCAATGCGGCACTGCCGACGATGTTGGCAAACAGGTCGCCGGGCAGCAGCTTGGCATTTTGCAGCACCACGCCGAATTGCCGGCGCACTGCCACCGGATCGAGGCTGCCAAGTTCGCGTCCATCGAGAAGAATGCTGCCCGACTGCGCGGTCTCGAAACCGAGCAGCAGGCGCAGGAACGTCGATTTGCCGGCACCGGATGCGCCGACAATGGCAACGAACTGCCCTGCTTCGATCTTGCAGGAAACGCCGTCCAAGATCCATGGCATTGGCACTGCCGATGCGGCGCTGGCGTAGCGAAACCGCAGCTGGCTGATTTCGATCGCGCCGCTGAGTTGTCCTGGAGGCTCGCGCGGCGTCTGCACTTCCGGCAAGGCCGACAGGATCGGCTGCGCGCGCTCGTACAGCGCCAGCGCATTGAAAGCCGCGGAAAGCGAAGCAGAAAGTCCCAGTGTCGCGGTCATGAATTGCGCAAACGCGGCGGCAAAGGCGAGGAAGGCGCCCGGTGCCAGGTCGGGAATGGCAAACGCGGTGGCGCCGTACAGCAGCAGTGCGCAGAGCACCACATGCCCGGCATCAAGGGAAACCAGCAGGTTGCCAAGCCAGCGCGATTTGCGCGCTGCGGTTTTTTGCCGGGCCGCCAGGCTCGCCCAGCCGGCAAAGGCGCGCTGCTCGGCGCCACCGGCGCGCAGCTTGGCAATGCCGGCCAGGATCTGGAATACCCGCGCGGCGATCATGCCCTGAAGCTGCTGGTTCTGGCGTTCCTGGCGCAGGCGCAAGGCATTGATCAGCAGCGCCATGCCCAGGGAACTGGCCACCAGGACCACGGCCAGCAGCGCCAGGCCGACATGGATGAAGAACAGGTAAGCGGCACTCAAGAGCGCAAACATCCAGCCGAAGGCCGCGCTTTCGGTGGTGGTGGTCAGCAGCATGAGTGCGCTTTCCACGCCGAAGGCACGCTGGGCCAAATCCGCCGCCGCATGGCTGCGGAAGAACTGCGGCGGCAAATGCAGCAGCCGCTCGATCAGGGCAACATGGGTGCTGGTGGCGATGCCGGTTTCAATGCGGATCAGCGTCACGCCGCGGCAGAACTTGAACAATACGATGCCGGCCAAAACCGCGAGCAGCATGCATGCCAGGAATACCAGCTGGCTCGGGTCCGATGCCGGCAGCACTGCATCGTAGAGCAAGCCGGTGCAGACCGGTGGGGCCAGTCCCAGCAGCCCGCCGGCCAGACCGTAGGCAATCAGGAAATGTGCCTCGGTGCGGCTGCCCGCCAGGCCAAAGCGCAGCAATGCCGTCAGGCCGATCGCACGCGCTGGAAAACATCGATAGAACATCAGCGCATCGCCGGCCAGGCTGGCGGCCGCCACGGCGTCCAGGCCTTGTCGCTCGCCGCTGTCTGGATCGATCCAGTCGTAGCCGTGCCGCGTGGGCAGCAAGGCCACCGGCGCCAGGTCATGCCGGCGAAATGCCAGCAGCGCACTGCCGCCACCGCGCCACCAGGGCTGCCCTTGGTCATCATTGGTGCCGTCTGCAGCATTGCGCAGCGATACCTGTCTTTGAACCACGTTGGCCTGGCGGCACAACGCGTCGATGCGCCGCGCCAGATCGGCCTGATGTGCTGCTGCCGGCGTCTGCATTTGTGCTGTGGTCTGTGCTTCTGCTGTGGCCCGTGCTTCTGCTGTGGCCCGTGCTTTTGCTGTGGGCTGTGCTTCTGCTGTGGGCTGTGCTTCTGCTGTGGGCTGTGCTTCTGCTGTGGGCTGTGCTTCTGCTGTGGTCTGTGTTTTTGCTGTGGTCTGTGCTTCTGCTGTGGCCTGTGCGTAAGCGGTTGCCTGTGCTGATGTTTCCGGTTTTGCTGAAACCGGTGTTTGTGGCGGTCTCTGTGCTCCAGTGCGCGCAGGCAGCGGCGCGTGCGCATCCGGCTGATCCATCTTGGCGGTACCGGGACCTGGCGCGAGGGAAGACACCTGGAACGGTGGCGGCTTGAGCTGGCAGCGCAGGCCATCGGCTTGCAACACGGCAGTCATGGCATCGGTGAGTGCATCGGCACTGCGCACCGACGCCGCAGGGTCGGCTGGCGTCGTGGCCAGCACATCGGCAAGGGCAGCCAGCGCGCCCTGGAAGCCGCGTCGATCCATATCGGCACGCTGGCTGTTTTGCGTGCGCTCCCGCAATTCGGCCTGTGCCATGGCCTGTTCGAGTGCAGCGCCCAGGCCTTGCTGGAAAGTGGCCAGCCTGTCCTGCGCTGTGACAGTTGCTGCAACAGCGCTCGCCAGGCCCGGTCCCGCCAGCGACGAAAACAGCCGCATCCATTGCGCCAGTGCCGCAGCCTGCAGCGCATCACCCGCAGCAACCGGCTGGCAGCCTGCACCACGCAAGCCGATGGCAATCAAACCGACCTTTGCCTCATGCACTGCCAGGCCGAACATCGTCTGGCCAGCCTCCAGCCTGGCCACATGGCGGCGCACGCCACTTGGCAAGCGGCCTTCCAGCCGGACGCAGAACAGGTCGGCAGCGCCCTGCTCCAGGATCCAGGCCTGACCCGGTCCGGCAAGCAGCAGCGGCGCACTGGCAGGCAAGGCCAGCCATGCGCCGTCCATGCTGCGGTCCTCGCCTGTGGAGTCAGCACAAGCCGGTTCGCCGCTGGAATGCAGCAGGCCTTCCATGCCGAAGTCATTCGCCGCACTCATGCAGAACCCGGACCCTGTGCTGTCAATTGCTCCTGTACCAGCTGCGCGTAGACCCCGCAGCCCTTGAGCAATT
>JBPBPY010000118.1:0-5222 GCA_050954505.1 Janthinobacterium lividum | reverse complement strand
GCAGCCTGCCCTTGATCATGGTGGTCACCACCACCTTTGCGACCTGGTTCGGCGCCGAGACCGTGATGGGCATTCCCGCCAAATTCGTCCAGGGTGGCTTGAATTCGGTGGTGGAAGATCCGTTTGGCGCCGGCACCTGCCTGATCCTGGTCGGCATGTTTTTCGCCGCCAAACTCTACAAGCTCAATCTGCTGACGATTGGCGACTTCTACCGCCAGCGCTATGGCAAGGGCGTCGAGATTTTCTGCTCGACCGTCATCATCCTGAGTTACCTTGGTTGGGTCGCAGCCCAGATCACGGCATTGAGCCTGGTGTTTTCCGTCCTGACCAATGGCGCCATGTCGGAAACCATGGGCATGGTGGCCGGTACGCTGGCTGTGCTGATCTATGTCGTCATTGGCGGTTTCCTTGCCGTGGCATGGACCGACTTCATCCAGATGATCGTGCTGGTCATCGGCCTGTCGGTGATCGCCGTTTTTTCTGCCGACCTGGCCGGCGGCGCCGGGCAAGTGCTGTCAATGGCGTCGCAAGCGAAGCTGTGGCATTTCCTGCCGCCGCCGACCTTTACCGAGATGGCCGTTTTCATCGGCGCCGGCTTGACCATGATGCTGGGCAGCATACCCCAGCAGGATGTCTACCAGCGCGTGATGTCGGCAAAAAATGCACCGACTGCACGCCGTGGCGCCATCATCGGCGGCGTGAGCTATATCCTCTTCGCATTCGTGCCGATGTTCATCATCGCCGCCGCCGTGGTCGTCATGGGCCAGAGTGCCCTCGACCTGGCCAAGAACGATTACCAGCGCCTGCTGCCCATGTTCGTCATGACCAGGATGCCGCTGCTGATGCAGATCCTGTTTTTCGGCGCGCTGCTCTCGGCGATCAAAAGCACCACGTCTGCCACGCTGCTGGCGCCATCCACCAGCTTTGTCGAAAACATCCTCAAGAACCTGATGCCACGGCTGAATGACAAACAGCAGTTGCTGGCAATGCGCCTGGCCATCGTCGTGTTTGCGTCACTGGTGCTGGCTTACGCCATCATCATGAAGGGCACGCCGATCTATGACCTGGTATCGACTGCTTATCAAGTCCCGCTGGTCGGCGCTTTCGTTCCCTTGGTGATGGGTCTGTATTGGAAACGCGCCACCACCCAGGGGGCGATTCTGTCGCTGTGCCTCGGCGTGGGAACCTGGCTGCTGTTCCTGCTTCCGGCAGCAGGACTGGCAAGCCGGTTTCCCGGCCAGCTTGCCGGCTTGATCGCCGCGTACCTTGGCATGCTGGCCGGTTCGCTGCTGCCGCAACGTTTGCGTCTGGAACGCGTTGAGGTCGTGCAGACCAGCCCGGGCAGCAAGGAACTTGCCTGAGGACAATGCTGCGGAATCAATTTCACCCATCATGGATCCGGCGCAATCGGTGGTCCACGCACTGGCAGCAATTTGCTGTAGGATGAGCGACTTATTTTAATGACAAGTATCGCGAGCCTAGCATGCATGCACCAGCCACCGACCAGCAAGCGTTGACGTCCCAGGAAGTCGACCTTTTGCATGCCTTCGAACAACTATCGGAAGAAGATCAGTTGGCCTTTACCCAAATCGCCGAGCAGATTGCCGTCCTTGAAGTAACTGCGGCCGAACCGCTCAATCGCAACGAGATCGAAGCCATGTTTGCCACCTTGCGCAAGGTGGCCTGATTCGCTTCATCGGATGGACCCGGTTTTGCTTGTATGGAAACACAGGACCATGGCCGCTGCGTGAAGATAAGGCATTGCGTGACAGAGCAAGCAGAAAGCAAGGATCATGACAATTGCACTGCACGAAAGCCCTGGGCAACTGCGCCGAACCAGGCAACGCCAAATCCGAACGGCACGAAAGCCAGGCAGAGCCTGCCCGGCGTTGCGCCAGGCAAGCGCTCAGGAGGCCACTGGCCCCGGCAGGATGAAGCGGAAGGTTGTGCCCTGCCCCAGGACGCTTTCCACCGCGACGGTTCCGCCATGCGCTTCGATGAATGACTTGAAGATCGCCAGGCCAAGTCCCAAGCCACCGTCCGAACCCTCCGACGCATACTTGTCGAACACGGTTGCCAGCTGCTCTTGCGGAATGCCGGCACCATTATCGGTGACCCGGCATTCCACGGCGCCGTCGGCTGTACGTTGGACTGCTGCGAGCACGATTTCCCCGCGCGGCGTGAATTTGATGGCATTGGCGATCAGATTCTGGAATACGCGACGCAACAGGTTGGCGTCGGCGTACACCACCATGTCTTCGGGCACTTGATTGACCAGCAAGGTACTGCCGCTGCCGCCCACCGGATGAAGGTCGTGGATCAAGGCTTCGACCATGGGCCAGAGATCGAATGCGCGGCGCTCGAGCGTGATGCCGATCTCCGTCTGCAGATTGATGTTTTCATCGAGCACCTTGCCCACCAGCGCCGAAAGATGCTCGACATTGCGGTGCAGGGTCTTGAGCATCTTGCCGGTTGCCTCGGTCTTGGCGGTATCGGCAAACGTCATTTCCAGCACACGTGTGGCCATTGAAATGGCATTCAGGGGTGTGCGCAGATCGTGGGCCACGAAAGCCAGATACTCTTCGCGCCGGCGCTGGATGTCGAGTGCCTTGTAGGTGGAATAGGTTTGCGCGGCAATACTGATGCTCTTGTCCAGCACAAAATTTATGATGTGAAATGACTTGCCCTGCAGGATCAGTCCATGTTTTGTCGCCATGTCATGCAGGCAACCGCGCAAGACATTGTATTCCGCCACCACTTCATCGATCTCGAACCCATCTTCCAGCCGTTGGGCACCATGCTGCACCGGCGTCGTGACTGCATGGGCTTCCACGATCGAAATTTCACGGCCCTGGCGCAGGGCATGAACCAGCTCGTCGAGCAAGCGCGGAATATGGTCATTTAAGGTCGGCACGTCGAGGTTGCTGGCCGACGGTAATTGCATGATCAATCCGCGCCAGTTGGCAAGCAATGCTTCACGCTCCTGCTCGATGAGGTCAGGGAGCAGGATCAGGGTTTCGGTGGTTTGCAGGGTCATGGGGGGCCGGTTTCCAATAGCCGTTAATTTAACACAGGCGCTGGCAGGGAGGTCACTGTCGGCACTTAGTATTGATTACAAAGCGGCCATGCGTGGACGGATCGGGGCGGATGACAGCTGTTTGACAAGGACCAGGCAAAAAAGCAGGGATAGGGACGGCTGCCTTGTTGCAAAAATAATCACTAAATCACGGAACTATCAAACAAGTCAAGATACTCATGCTCAATCGGCAATGATAAAAACGACAAGGCTGCCGGTGTCTACACGCGTTTGCCATGCAATTGACCGAGCAAGCAGACGGTGGGCGTCAAGAAGAGATTTTTTCCATCCAGAGGAAGGTTTCCACCAATGTATACACGACCATCAAAGCCGGCACCTGCTGTCAATATTCCGCTGCGCGATGACTCCACCGCATCCAGCCGCGCCGCGCCGCCTGCGCGCATGGAGCAAGATCCGGAGGACAGCTTCGGCTTTCGCTTGCGCGCCGGCACACCAGCCACGCATCGGCAAGAACGTGCCAACCTGCAGTCGGTCATCCAGCGCCAGGCCGCAGGAAGTGCACAAGGCACGGGGCTGGATTCGACCGGCCAGACCCGGATCCAATGGAACAGCGCCGTGGCAGAGCAATGTCGCTTGGCCGCCAATCCGGCAACCGTCAGGCTTGCACGGTTGGCGGCCAGTGCCGAATGGCCGGTTCGCCGAGCTGCGGCCGGCAATCCCATGACCACGCTGGCAATCCAGCGACGCCTGCTGGGGGATCCGAACTGGCTGGTACGCGCTGCGCTGGCGTCCAATCCGCAAACGGCTGACCCGGTACTCGATGCCTGCCTGCGCGACCCCGATCACAATGTGCGCATTGCGGTCGCCAGCAACCCCTATGCATCGGAGGAACAGTTGAGTATTCTGGCCCGCGATCGGCATGCGCTGGTGCGCGACATGGTTGAAACCCATCCGCGCACCGGCACGACGGTCGCCGCGCATCTGAGGTCGCGCAGACATACACCAAATCTGTGGGAAAACGCCCAGGTCACCGCCACGGCCTCCCGATTGCGACTGGCGCAAGATCCGGCCACCCCGGCAGAAATCCTCGCCATCCTCGGCGCTGACTGGAGTCCCTCGGTGCGCACGGCCATTCATGGCAACCCGTCCACGCCTGCCGAAGTCAGATCCTTGATGGATGCCGGCATTCCCCTGGCGGCTCACCTCAGTGTCAGGGATTCCAGCTGGCGCATCGAGCTTCCGCCACGGGAACTCGACCGGCCGGCAAACAAGTCGATCGACGACGCAAGTCTGGACGACGAGACTGACGACGACGAAGAGACAGCATTCAGTGAGCCTCGGGTCGCGCCGGCACAAGTGCCCGCGCGTACGCCGCAACAGGAAACCGTGGTGGCACGCTCCAGCGGCAAGGCGCGAGCAGGGGAAGTTCCGGTTACCGAAACGAAAGCGCCTGCGGCGCGAGCCAGCACACGTGCCACACCACAGCCGCCTGTCGTGGCATCCAGCGCCACTGTGCAGGGAAAAAATCGTCAGGACGCCGAACCGGTCAAAAAGTCCCGCAACCCAATCACTCGATTACTCGCCGACAAGAAATCGAAAAAGGAAGCCGAGCGCCAGCGCAACGCGGCGGAGCTCGAGGCCATGCAGCGCAGGCAAAAGTTAGCCAACAAAAATAATCAACGCAGGGGTGGCGGTAGTGGCGGTGGCGACGCCGGCGGAGGCATTGGCGGTGGCGACGGCGGTGGCAGTGGTGGTGGCGACGGTGGCGGTGATGGCGGCGGCGGCGGCTGATCAGGGCACCCGCAGCAGCTTGCTGCGAGTCTGAGGCAGCAGCGGCCTGCCGCGAGTCTGACGCAGCGCAGACTCGCGGGGCACAACGCGCTACAATTCGGGTTGATGCAACATGCAACCAATCCAACCCTGGAATGCCATGACCAATGACGCCAACCCCGCAAGCGCGCTGGACATCGTCGTTGTGCCGCGCGTGCACGATCTGGGTGACCATTTCGAAGTGCGCCGCGCCCTGCCCTCCCAGCAAAAACGCATGGTCGGACCGTTTGTCTTCCTCGACCAGATGGGGCCGCACCGGTTCCTGCCCGGCAGCGGTCTCGATGTCCGTCCGCATCCACACATTGGCCTGGCAACCGTCAGCTACCTGTTCGATGGGCAGATCATGCATCGCGAC
>JBPBPY010000247.1:0-5235 GCA_050954505.1 Janthinobacterium lividum | reverse complement strand
CGGCTTTTACCATACTTTACCTTACGGCGGCCGAGCCGCTCGACGAAGCGCAGTCGCTCGCGCATGATGAGTACTGGCGGGGCTTGCACGGTCATTACCGTGCGGGCGGGCTCGTGGTCAAAAGTGACCGATTTTACTGGCGCGGGTCGGTCTGCAATGGTTACACGCGTAACCTGGCCCACCACTAGCGTATTATCAGGAGTAGTCGGGGGCGTGGGTCGGCTGGCTTGGCTGCCAGCGAGGAGGGCGCCCATTGCGAGAGCGGCACCGATAATACGTTTGTGCATGACGGGGAAAGGTTGAAGATTCGGATTCTGACCGAAATCTCCCCCGGCAACTGCCGCCTGCGAAGGACAGAAAATCTAGTGGGCTAAGTACTTGTGCATGGTCGCCACTGGCACGCTGGTCGCCACCTGAATCTTCTTAAAGCTGAGCCCCTCCCCTCGCAGCCGGCGCAGCTCGGCCACCACATCATCGGCCAGTGCAGGCCGGCCGGGCTGTTTGCTGCTGCGGGCCTGCCCGGCCTTGATGCGCTCGGAGAAGCGCACGCGCTCCTGCTTAGCGATGGCGGCCAGGAAGCCGATGATGGCCTCCCGAAATAGGCCGGTGCTGTCGAGGTACTGCTCGGTGAAGGACTTGAACTGCACGCCCGCCGCCGTGAGCCGCTGCAAGTGGTTGAGCGTCTCGGTCACGCCCTCACGGCTGAAGCGGTCGAGGCTCCAGAACAGCACCACGTCGAAGCGCCGCTGATGAGCATCGAGGAAGAGTTGCTGAAACTGGGGCCGCTCGGCGCTGCCCCCACTTTCCTGGTCGCAGTACTCCTTATACACGGAGTAGCCCAGCCGCTCGGCAAAGACGCGCAGCTCGCGCAGTTGGTTTTCGTTGGTCTGGCCCTTGTCTTTGGTTGAGACGCGGGCGTAGATGGCAGCGCTCATTGAATCCATGCATCTATTTTGGCTTTCAACTGCTCTCCAAGCTCCTGCACATTATTATACAGGATATGCTGAAACGGCTTCAAGTCAAAGTGACTGTTTTCCTTGAAATCACTGTACTCACAAGCATAAATGATAGGTTTACCTAAACCTAGGGCAAATCCTGCTTCAAAGTACACCCCATTCCGTTGACCAGTAAAGTCTGCAATACAAAACTTACAAGCTCGAATCTCCGCTATTATGCGGTCATTGATTGTTTTATCACTGTCTATGTGCCGAGTATCGATGAGGATGGGTTGGTAACCGGCATCACGTATTGCCTGCTCAATTGCTTCTCTGAATAACTGACGTGATGTGTCAAATGACATTGCGACAAAGCAGTTTTTCGACAAATGCCCCTCGGTTTCTAATGCTGACAAATAGTTGAGGCCATCATAAGTCAGCGACAACATTTTTGTCACTTTCATAAGACTATACGGGTCTCTAAGTTCATTAACCTTGATTAAATTGTCATTAGCCAGTGTATTAACATAAAACAACAACTCATCTTGGTCTTTGAAATACATATCCTCGAACGGAGCATGCCACTGCATCTCCGAGCTATTTGGAGGCACTTCGGCTTTTATTGCTAATGCCTTGCCTTGGGATGGAGTATTATCATCTATGTATTTTAACAAGAAGTCAAGCTTCATTTTTGGCGTGTGAGGTATAGAAGAGGAGCTTACACGCTGCTTTACTAAATCCAGAGTAATTAAATCATTGCTAGAAAACAAGTTAAACCCCTTTCGCAGAGCAATTTCGACCAAATGACGGTTGCGCATAAACCAAAGGTCATTTTTCCATGTAGAGAATGAATCTCTATCAATTATATACTCAATAAATGAGTAATCATCAAGCCTTACTTGGCACTTGGTAAACTGCCTATTGAGTTGCTGTGGTTCGTAGCCTGTAATTGGTAAATCAGTAAATGGGCAAAAAAGCTCTCGCATAAAAAGTGGCTGTTAAGTTTGTTCCCAAAACTACTGTTTTCCGAACGAATTTCTAGCGTACACAGAAAGCCTTAAAACCGTGATTTTGGGAGGCTTTTCACCTGGGGTTTTTCGAACACTTACTTATGGCTACCCGGCTCCATCCAAAGGGCAACAAAATGCCTGAGGCAAGTGCAACACTTCAGCGCGCAACGGGCTCTTCTACTTAATTCTTCTCACCTCACTTCCCCCCGGCACGATATGAAATCCATCGCACTACTCTCCATTACTGCGCTTCTCTGCCTGCTGGGCTGTACCCAGAGCGACCCAACACCTGAGCCGCAAATTCTCCCTCATGTGGGCATCAGCGGGGTGGTCAGCTACGGCCAAGGCGACTGCATGCCGGCCATGGACCTGTCCAAACGTTCGTACAGTCCTTATAATGGGGAAGTGTACTTCTACCACAAAGCAGCCTTGGACCAACTGGGCAACGGGGACTTTGCCCAGCTCAAGGCAGTTACCCCGCACTATCCCGTGCGCGACGGCAAGCTAGCAGCGGTCCCCCCAGACGACACGTACGTGGTCATGCTGGACACGTTCTACAGTAAGGAGTACGTCGTCACCATTACCGCAGGCCAGCTTGTTACTCAGGACTTTAAGTTTTGGAAGTGCATGGTCTACTAAATCGCGTCCAGGCGTTCCGCTTGGTAAAATAGACTTCTTTTTGAACACTTTTAGCACCCCGCCCAGCAGCCTCAAGAACGCGGATTTTAGCGCCATTTCTGGCGGGAGTATTTTGAACACAAAAAAGCCCAGCCAACTGGCCGGGCTTTTTACTTAGCGGATGCCGCCGCTTTGCACCTGCGTGGCCCTGTCGATGGCCCGCTTTGTTTTTCGCGGGTCGAGGTTCATATCCAGGTTGCGCTGCCAGTCGGTAATATCCTCGCGGAATTCCTCGTAGCTGCGGGCCAGTCTCTCCATAATGGCCAGCATAGCACAACTGTCATCAAACGAGTCGGCTTCAGGTACTGCGAAGCCTGAATTGCCTTCACCAGAGCTAGCCTCAAAAACTGTACATCTGTTCGCAGACGCAGTTTTTGAGGTTTTTTGCGTTTGGGCCGGTTGGAATTTAGTCAAATTACCCAGCCGCCGACTAAAAGGACAGCGCCTGTCCCTGCTCAGGGAAAATCAGCTTTAGCTGCTCAGCATTGCTGGCGGTGAGCTGCTGCTTGATGAGGACTTCGTTGTCGGCAACTGGCTTGAGGTGGGTGATGACGAGGGGCAAATTGCGCAGGGCGCCGGCACCCGCGAGCTGGGCCAGGGTGGCCATTTCGCGCAGGACGAGGGCCGGCGTGAGGTGGCCGAACAGCTGCTGCGCGGGCTGGGCATTGGGGTAAGAAGCCTCGATAAAAATGGCCTTGAGCTGGCGGCGGCGCACCAGCGGCGCGATGGCCGCCCAGAGGTCGCGCAGGCAGTGCGCGTGCTCCAGGGTATCGGCGCCGGTATCGCCCAGGTACAGCAGGTAGCTTTGCTGGCTGCGCACGAGAAAGGCCGTGCTTGGGTACGACTGGCCGTGGCTGAGCGGGAAGGCCTGCACCTGGAGTGGGGTGTTGAGCAAAGGCGTTTCCTGGCCCGGCACCAGCGGGCGAAGCTGGTACTTGCCCAGGGCCGGCGGCGGGCCGCCATCCCCGAAATTGGGCCAGGCGCGCCAGTTGAAGTAGTCTTGCTGAAGCGTGGCCAGGCAAGCGGGCAGCCCATAAATAGGTTTGGCAACATCATCGGGGGCATTGAGCAGCAGGCCGGCTACGTGGTCAAGGTGCGGGTGCGAAAGGCAGTAGCCCTTGATGTACTGCGTCAGCACTTCCTGGGCCGACACGGAAAAGACGTGGTTGGCCACCGCTTTTTCGGCGCCCGGGCGCAGGCTGCCCGCGTCGAGGGCGATGTAGGCGGTGGTGCCGACCGCCGCCACCAAGTAGGCGGATAGGTTGCCCTCGGCCAGGCCACCCTTCACGCCCAGCGGCACCACGCTAAACGCCGGGGCCGCCGTGGGCTGCGCCCCCGCTGGCTGCCCGCCCAGCCACCCCGCCCCCAGCAGCAGCCCGGAGCGCAGCGCACGGGCCAGCTTACCCAAAATCATACGGGTAGCCGATTTCTTCCAAGTAGGCGGCCAGGGCGGGCCAGTCGGTCAGCTCGTTGTTGAGGGCCAGCACCAGGGGCCGGGTCAGCCGCTCGTGGCGGTAGACGGGCGCCACGGCCGCCGCGGTAATGGGCCGGCGGTCGGTTTCGTCGGTGTAGTACTCGGTGGCCCACTCGGCATAGGTAGCTGGCCGGCCATCAAAAATATCGAGCAGTTCGGCGGCGTCTGCCGCTATTTTGGCGGCACCGGTTTGCCAGCCGGCTTCGGGCGTGTGCCACAGGCAAAACGTGGTGCCGATGGAGGCCACGGGCTCGCCAGTGATAAACTCCTCGAAGGCGGCTGGCAAGCCGCGCGTGGCCTGGGCTTTGGCGGGCTGGTCGTAGTCGGTCAGGAAGCCGTTGATGACGCAGCCTTCGGGGCGGAACAGCACCAATAGCTGGTCGCCTTCGCCGTCGTTTATATCAAACACGGCCTCGTTTTCGCTCCACTCGGGGCTGTAGGTGTAGTAGCGATACTCCAGTTCGGGCGAGTTGATGGCATCGAGCGTGGCCAGCGCCTGGCAAAGGCGCTGCAAGTCGGCGGGGGCAGGTAGGCTGGCGAGGGAAGGCGAAAGCATAGAAAGGAAAAAATGGCCGGGCAAAGTCCTCAGCCAAGAGCTATGACTGGGCATACGAAAGCCGCTGGCCGGTGGCCAGCGGCTCGCAAAATAGCGCCGGAAAAGGCCGCTACTGGCTAGTTGCGGCGCTGCACGGGCAGGTCTTCGAGCTGCGCGTAGCTCAGCTTCCAGGTGCCGTCGGCGTTAGGCTTCCAGAGCAGCAGGAAGTTGCCCTCGCCGTAGCCGGCGGGCTGGCCGGGGCCGGCGGCCTGCACATCGACCGAGAAGGTGCCGGCCTCGTAGGCCACCTGGTCGGCGGTGAGGGAGCTGACGGTGCTGGTTTTCAGGTTGCTGATGGTGGCCTGGGTGGCGCGCACCCACTTGTCGCTCACCTCGGCCTTGCCGCTGAAATGGGCATTACCCTGCAAAAACTGCACATCGTCGGCCAGGAAGCTCAGGGTTTTTTCCAGGTCCTTGTTGTTCCAGGCCGTGATAAACTGCCGGTCGAGGTCGGCGGCGCTGGTGGCGGCATCGGCCGTGGCCTTGGGCTTGCTGCACGCCGCCAGCAGCGGCAAAGCGGCCAGCAGCACGGCGCGCGAAAGA
>JBPBPY010000242.1:0-5269 GCA_050954505.1 Janthinobacterium lividum | reverse complement strand
CAATGCATTGAAGGTTGATGTATCGGTTTGTCCAGGAGCGAACTTCTTTTCGGCTCAAAACACGTGGCAGGACATGGCTAAATGGAAGCCTGCAGGAATAAGTTCCAATTTGATAACAAAAAATGTCGTTTATACAATACGATCGTCGCGCTCGGCTTGCGTCTTGGAAACTCTGCGATGGATTTGCGGCAGGTCAAGCTGCCTTGGGCAAAGGGCCGATACAATCCTTACTCGTTAGGTCATCACGCACTATAGTCGTGAGAGTTAACCGAAGCCACCCTGGAGGTGGCTTTTGCTATTTGGTCTATCGCGTGGGGCTACGTCGACTGCCAAGTCCGGATGGTGTACGGGTCCCCATTGCTCCAGCGCCTTGTCTTGTTCTTCATGAACGGCGCTTCAACGCAGCTTCGCCATCCAGCGCCAATGGCACGCCCCTTGCCCAGCGATTGCACGACAGAGAGAACGTCAGCGCCCGCACCTGGTGGTACCAGCCGGCCGGGACATACAGCAGGTCCCCGGGGTTGACGATGCACTCGATGAAATGCGCTTGCCGCGCCAATGGAAATCGGTCGAAGTCGGGCGCTTCGGGGTTGATTGGTGAACCGAACAGGATCGCATTGGCTTCGCGAGGGTACAAAAATTCGTCATAATGCGGCGGCGCCAGGAAGATGCGCTTGCTGCCCCAAATCTGGGCAAACACATTGTCATCATAATCGCAGTGCAGGGGCGTAACGGTACCGGCCGGACCGATCCAGAAACGCGGCGGTCCCATCTTGCTGAAATACGCCGGCCAGTGGCACAGCCGATTGAATGCGCGCAGCTCCAGGTTGCCCAGGTAGGGCGGCAGCGTTTCCCACGGCTGGTCGATCAGGTTGAGGTAGTCGTGCATGGTCATGTCCAGCATGGCGCGGTCGGGTGCAAACGCGGTATTGACATAGTCGCCCACGCGCGCGCGTACCGTCAGCATGCCGTACTGCTCGCGCAACAGCTGTGCCGGCATGGCAAACAAGGGCCAGCGTTTGACCAGGCCGGCATACAAGAACGGCAACCCTGCGGCGGCGCGCTGGCGAAAGCCGTCGGCGTCCAGCTGGCCGACATGCTCCACCGATGACAGCACCGGCAGGCTTCGCGCGCGCTGCCGGATTGCCTCGCGCATGGCGCAAATCGACCGCACACCGCGCACCTGCGCATCCTTTTCTTCACGCTGCAGCTTTTGCCTGCGCAGTTCTTCCGGGGTGGCCGGCGGCAAGCCAGGGCGGGGCGGCAACTTGCGCTGCAAGGTCCGGGAGGTGGTCTCACCTTGCGATGCCGGCAGCGTGGGGGTGGATGCCAGCGCTGGCGTGGGCTTGGGGCTTGTCATGATCGAACGAAATAAAATAATTCCCGGCATTTTGCCAGACAGTCAGCCGCAGCATGGCAACGGCTGGCGACACCGTCATTGCGCCGGCCACGCCTGTTGCGCTTGCCGCGCGTGTCGAGACAGGAGCATGCCAGGCAAGTAAAAGTTTTACGCAAGGTGAACAGCGAGCTCCTGGCCCGGATGTCACAACCGGCAGCAGGCAGGTTCAGTCGAACAGATCATCGCCGGCCAAGACCCGGCGTTGTTGCACAATCTTGTTCCTTGCCTCTTCCAGCTCGCGCAATTCAGCTGGTGTCCTGGCAGCGTATGTTTGTACCAGCGTTGTATCTTCCTGCGGCGGCGTTTCGAGTTGCACCACGATCTGCATGTTCGACATGCCTTTGTACACGGTGTCCAGCTCGGCCTCGACCGTTTGCCGGATATGGTCACGCTGCTGGCTCGCAAGAGCAGATTCTCCTCCCGGTCCTGCCGGCATGTCGCGAACTGTGCGCAAATGCACCGCCTTATCGCGCAGCGCCTTGAGCCACGGCGATGCCAAGGCATTCACGAACTCACGCTTGTGTTTTCCACCAGCAAGCGTCGCCAGTTCCTGATCGATCGCCATGGTCGCTTCCTCTTGGCTTTGTCTGGCCAGATCGGACTGCGAGGCGAGCAACTTCTTGTTGGCCTGCGCTTCGGCAAATTTCATTTGCCAATGGGCCAGCGGCAAGGAGCGCTCGTCATCGGCAGGTTCCGCACGTGCCTGACCGTCCCCCGCTCCGGAGCTGTGCATGCCGATCTGATTGCTCCACTGCTGGCTACGCTGTTCTTTCAAATGGACCAGCGCCAGTTCGGCCGATCCAAGCTGCAACGTCAGCCGGTCCAGGTCGGCCTGATCAGTCTGACTTTGCCCGGCAAGTTCGATCGCAGTGAACTCGGCCAAGACACGCCGGGATTTCTCTTTCAGCAAATCGTCCCTGCGCTCGCCGATGCCGAGGTTGCGCCGCGCAGCGATGAAGTTGTCGTATTCGATCGTGCGCGCCGTTTCCACCGGTGACATGCCCGTGAACCGGGCAGCCATGTCAAGTTCCACGATGTGCCGTGCATGGCTGCGCAGATCCTGTTCGGTTTGCGAACCGGCGTAGGCTGGTGTGCGTGCCTGCGGATGCTGCGCCACCAGCTGGTCGATCTTTTCGCTCATGTGGGTGTCGATCGTCGACTGGTCCTCGGCAATGATCCTTTGCGCTATGGCGGAGTTGGACATGTCCTGTGTCTGCGAATGAAAGTGTGCAAACACCTCGGCTGCGGCCTGCGCTTGCGTCAACTCCGGTTTGCTGCAATGGTAATCCAGCGTGTTCAGGTGCAGATGTTCATCGATGGTACGCTGCTGCAGTTCCGCCGTGCGCAATCCCGCTTTCCTGGTTTTCCTTTGCGGTGAAAACGTCTCCAGCGCCGACGAGAAGGAAGGTTTGCGGTTGCCGGCCATGGATCGATTGGCCAGGCAGAAAAAATTCTTCAGCGCGTCGGTCGAGGACTGCCGTGCATGCGCCAAAGGCTGCGGCTCTTCGGCACTGGCCAGGCGGTTCAGTGCTGGTGCCGAAGCAGAACGAGCGGGAACGGTGGACGCCGAGGGCGCTGCATGAGCAGGTTTCAAGAACCCATCGAATTGCTGTTTGATGCGGTTGATGCCCATGGTTCCTGCCTTTTACGCTGACGGTTTGCCTGGCCAGCGCAAGATGCCTGGCGCCGGCCGGTTTGCCATGAGTGGCGGCACCTTGCGCGGCGGTTCCGTCTGAAATGCATTTGATTGCTGATAAAATCCAGCTCCTTCTTCCTGTGAACCTGACCATGAAAAAACTTCTTCCCCTGTTCATTTTGCTCGCTGCAGCATCAACGGCCATGGCCCAGGACTCGCCGTCGACAGTCACGCTGGACTCCGGTGTGAAAGTGCAGACCCTCAAGGCCACCACGGGCGCCAGCCCGACTGCCTCGAATTCGGTCAAGGTGCATTACCGTGGCACGCTGCAAAACGGCACGGAGTTCGACAGTTCCTACAAGCGCGGCGAACCGATCAGTTTTCCACTGGGACGCGTCATCCCATGCTGGACACAGGCAGTGCAGACCATGCATGTCGGTGAAAAGGCAAAAGTGTTTTGCCCGGCCAAGACCGCCTATGGCAGCCGTGGCGCCGGCAGTGCCATTCCACCCGACAGCGATCTGAATTTCGACATCGAACTGCTGGGCATTCAGTAAGGCGTTTTCAGCCTGCGCCGGCTGCGTGCAGGCTGCTGCGGTTGTTGACGGCCAGCGAGACCCCGAACACGGCCAGGCCGCCCAGCGCCATCAGGGCGCCAACCCAGCCAGTCGAGGTCCAGCCCAGTCCGCCGGCAATGGCCAGGCCGCCCAGCCAGGCACCCAGGCCGTTGGCCAGGTTGAAAGCGGAATGGTGCAGCGCCGCTGCCAGGGTTTGTGCATCGCCGGCGACATCCATCAAGCGGCTTTGTATCGGTGGTGACAGCGCGCCCGTGGTGCCGATCAGGAAAATCGTCAGGGTGGCGGTGACCATGTTTGCTGCAGTGAAGGTAAATGCGCCCAGCACCAGAATCGACCAGACAAGTACCAGCCCGATGGTGCGCAGCAGGTTCTGGTCTGCCATGCGCGCACCGATCACATTGCCCGCCACCATGCCCATGCCGAAGACCGACAGCACGACCGGTACCCAGGCTGCCGGCAAGCCGGAGACGGCCAACAGGGTCGGCTTGGCATAGCTGAAGACGGCAAACAAGCCGCCGAAGCCGATTGCGCCCACACCAAGCGTGAGCCAGACCTGCACGCGGCGCAGGGCGCCGAGTTCCCGCCATGGGCTGGCATGTTCATGCGGGGCGATGTCGGGTACTGCGCGGCGCACCATGAACGCGGCCAGCAGACCCAGGCTGCCGACAAAGGCAAACGCGGCACGCCAACCCAGGAATTCACCGAGCAGGGCAGAAATCGGCACGCCGACAACGATGGCAATCGTCAAACCCATCATCACCGTGGCAATCGCGCTGGCGCGCCGGCCGGGCCTGGCCAGACTGGCCGCCACCAAAGCCGCCACGCCAAAATAGGTACCATGGGGCAGTCCGGCGGCAAAGCGCAGGATGTTGAGGGCAAGGTAATTCGGTGCCAGGGCGCTGGCAAAATTGCCCAACGCGAAAACCAGCATCAGCGCCATGAGCAAGGTTCGCTGGCGCCAGCGTGCGCACAGCACTGCCAGTACCGGCGCGCCGATGACCACGCCCATTGCATAGGAGGTGATCACATGGCCGGCAGTCGGTATCGACACACCCAGGTCGCGCGCGACTTCAGGCAACAAGCCCATGATGGCAAATTCACCGGTGCCGATGGCAAAGCCGCCGACAGCCAGCGCCAGGAACGCGGCTTTCGGATTGCTGTTGGTGGCAGGGTCGATGGCGAGGCCGGGCGCGGCTGTTTCCGAGAGGGTGGGATGCATGCAGGGCGTGAAGTGAAGGTGAATCGGTCCGGTAATTCTACGTGGAAACGGATCAGGGCGTTCGCCAGCTGTTTTTTCGGTCGCTTGCCGGCCGGTGTTTGGCCGCATGGATGGCACATCGATCAGCTTTCCTGCAGCGGCGAATGTGCCTTGATCAGCCGATGGACAGCCTGGAGTGTGCCTCGATGATGGACCGATGAAAGCTTGCTTTGCTCAGCCGCCGACAGCCGAGCGCTTGCTCACACCCGGCGCAATGCTTTCTTGCCGCTGCGCGCCGAAAAACGTACCTGGGCATTGAAGGCCTCGATCTCGATTTCAGTGGGTCTGCCGTTGTAGATGGCGGCCTTGAGCCAGTCGAGTTCCAGGTCCAGGCCATGCTCGTCAACCACCCGGTACCAGCATTTTTCGTCGCCATCCCAGCGATAGCCGCGCGCCTT
>JBPBPY010000174.1:0-5273 GCA_050954505.1 Janthinobacterium lividum | reverse complement strand
TGCGCCGCGCTCGCGCATCGATGTCTTGACCGAGACCATCCGCTATCCGGCTGCCGATGGTGCCATTCGTACCGGCGTGCGGCTGTCGATCACCGACAATGGCGCCGGCTTTTCGAGCAAGATACTGGCCCGCGCTTTCGAGCCCTATGTCACATCGAAGCCGCGTGGAACCGGTTTGGGTTTGGCAATGGTCAAGAAAATCGTTGATGAACACGGGGGGCGGATCGATATCCAGAACCGCAGCGATGGCATCGGGGCTAAAATATTGATACTGCTGCTAAAGTTAGCGCCCACTAATTAAGCAGTGCATTAAATTCGTACCAAGTAAAATAGGCCGCGCTCAGGAGAATCAAAGAAACGCAATAACGAAGGCATCGAAATGGCAAATATACTGGTAGTCGATGATGAAATGGGAATACGCGAGCTGCTCTCCGAAATTCTTGGAGACGAAGGGCATGTGGTAGTCACGGCCGAGAATGCACAGCAAGCCCGCAATTCTCGCGCCGGCGGCGCTCCCGACCTGGTGCTGCTCGATATCTGGATGCCCGATACCGATGGCGTGACACTGCTCAAGGAGTGGCAGCGCGATGGCTTGCTGACAATGCCGGTGATCATGATGTCCGGCCATGCCACCATCGATACGGCAGTCGAGGCCACGCGTATCGGTGCACTGAATTTTCTCGAAAAGCCGATCTCGCTGCAAAAATTGTTGAAGGCAGTCCAACAGGCGCTGACCCGCAATACCGAAGTGGTGCGACCGGCCGGCATGCTGATTCCGCCGCGTCCCATGCTGGCCGCAGTCGAGCATGAGGGTAGCCATGTCCATGCGCATGCGCCGGCATTGCATTTGGGCAGCAACAACCCGGCCGTTGCGTCCGCCGTGCTGGCTGCGAACGAGCAGGGCTTTTCGGTCTCGTTCGAATTGCCTTTGCGGGAAGCACGCGATGCATTCGAGCGGGCTTATTTCGAACATCACCTGGTGCGCGAAGGCGGCAGCATGACGCGCGTGGCAGAACGTACCGGCCTGGAACGAACGCACCTGTATCGCAAACTCAAGCAGCTGGGCGTGGAACCGGGCAAGCTGGCAAGAAAAACGTCGTGAACGTCACGGCGCCAGCAGCTTGCGTGAATTCAGCTGGGTTGAAGGGCAAGCACTCTTGCTGCGGCGTGCGGCATCTGCCATTGTCTGCATGACATGACAGCCGTCCGGTCGAATACACCACCCGATGCGAGCGACTCACCGCAACACCAGCGAACCCGCATCCTCACAACGCTGGTCACCGGCCGTTCTGTCATCGAGCGCGAAAACCGTATCCTGCATTCGATTCAAGCGCAGCATGCAAGCGCTGCAGGTGCATCGCCACATCTGCCTCATGGGCAGCCCGGGCAAACCCTCTGCACAGCGGTCATCCTGGAAGGTCTGCCGCATGGCCAGGACCTGTTTGCTGACCAAGCCACCATTCAAAGCACCCGTATTGCTGCAGCGTGCCCTTGTTGCATCGGCAACCTGACGATGCGCGTGACCCTGAACCGCGTCCTGCGCCAGCATCCCGAACGCTTGTACATCAGCCTGGCGAACGATACTCACCTGGCGCAGTTCCGCGAATTCCTTGCCAGCCCGCCGTATGATGCCTGGCTCGAACTCACAGGCGATCTGGTGGCAGCCTGAACGACAGACTGCATCGATGCAGTCCCTGGCTTGCAGCGCCACTTGAAATTCGCCCCTTGTGGAGCCATGTTCCATGCAAGAGAGCAGAACGTGCTCTGATTGCAAAGGAAGCTTGATGAATCTGATCTATAACAGTGAGCAGTACAGCGTGGTCGAATTTGGCGCCGACCAGGGCCGTGAAGCATTGCGCTTTGGCGGTTATGAAATCATGGACAAGCCAGGCAAGAAAGAGATTTTCATTGGTGGCACCATGGCTGAGGCATTCCGCAAGAATGTCGAGGTCTTGATTGCCGGGGCTCCAAGTGTGGAAGAAATCGATGACTTCCTTGGCAACTATGATTTGCTGATGAGCCAGCCAGTGCTTTTGCATTGAAAAAAAGCTGAAGCTGGCAGGCAACCCGCCTGGCCTCGATCAAGTTGAATTGAGCGGTCCTGTGCAAGCCGTCATGACTGCGCAGCAGGATGACGGTATCGCTGGCAATTGCGGACCAGGTTTTTTTCGGCGGCGCTGGGGATTGCAAACCATTCAAGGGAACGTTTTTGCTTCAGCCTTATTGATCCCGTCAAAGCCTTCGAGTACAGTTCGATGCTCCAGCTCCAGCAGCGCCGCTTTACTCACCTCCGCCTCCATGTCCGCCAATTCCACACCGGTCTACAGCAACCAGTCCGGTATTCATGATCACCTCGCGCATTTGCTGTCCCGGCATGCAAACAGCCTGTTTCTCAAACCCATTGCCGCGTATAACCAGCAAGCGTTTGATCTGGCCATGCTGGCCTGGTCGCATGCCGGCAAGGCGCCATTGATCATCGATGCCGGCTGCGGTGTCGGCTTGTCAACCTTTAACCTGGCGCAGCAATTTCCTGATCATTTCGTCATCGGCATTGACCAGTCTGCCGACCGCCTGGCGCGCAAGGTCAGTTGGCCAGGCGAGCCGCCGGCAAATTGCCTGCGCGTGCGCGCCGATATGGTGGATTTCTGGCGACTGCTGGGCCGCGCAGGCGTGACGCCTGCACGTCAGTACATCCTGTATCCCAACCCGTGGCCAAAAAAGACCCAGCTGGGCCGGCGCTGGCATGGCCATCCGGTGTTTCCCGAGGTGGTGGGGCTGGGCGGCTGGTTTGAATGCCGCAGCAACTGGAAGATTTATGTCGAGGAATGCGCCGCTGCATTGACCCAGTTGACCGGCCAGCACGTCGGCGTCCAGGCTTATTTCCCTGCCTTGACTGCTGCGCCAGCGCTGGCCGATGGCAAGCCAGCGCTTCCGAGCGGTGATGCTGCAGCGCCCATCACGCCCTTTGAGCAAAAATATCTTGCCTCGGGCCATGGCTTGTGGCGCTGCCGCATCGATTTGCCGGCTCGGGCTGCAATGGCGACTGTGCTGCCTTGAATCGGCAATGACCCAGGCAGCACATCCATCGGCATGGTTGGTTCCATTCAAACAGCTGGTGTGTTCAATCTGCACGACACCAGTATTTCGACTGCAGAATCAGCTGCCACGATACAAGTCGGCATTCTGTGCATGGACTGTGTTACGCGCCATGGTCGCTTCATTACGTACGTCCTGGCGCGAACGCGTGGAGACAAACGGGCGCTGGTATGGGTAATCTTCGACATTGCCATCGGAGTGGTTGATGCTGCCACTGGCGGCCAGTTCCTGTTTGACTTCAGCACGCGATTTGGTCGAGACAAAAGGCTTGTTTGGTTGGCCGATCATTGCATCATTCTGATTGATCGTCGCAGTTCCATCTTTTTGCGCTTGAATCATTTCGGCGCGTACCTGGGCGCGGGTGACCGACTGGCCTTGATCAACAGATTTTGATTGCGCAAAGGCAGAACCAGCAGAAACGGCAGCAGCAGCAGCAGCAACGGTTAAGGCAAAAGCGAATTTTTTGGTCAACATTTTATTTCTCCAGTTTCATTTCAAAAGCCAGCCAGCAATGATCTTTTTCTTCAGGCCGGTCTAGCTCGATGAGTCAAACCTCGGGTTTTCCTCATCGATGCAGAGAGTGTAGCTATTGTGAATTCAATGAAAAAGCCGATAACAGTCAATGCACTCTTGTGGAATATGAAACAATAAGATTGAAGCCGCGCAAGCTGCATGTGTAATCACCAACAACACTCTGTTCACGCGGTTGTAGCGCGCCTGGCAATTGGCAGGCAAGCCAGGAACCCAGCATTGGAAAAAGACAGGACAGGACAGGACAGGATGGATAGATTGATTTCGATGCGGGTGTTTGCCAAAGTGGTGGAGCAAAGCAGCTTCGCCCGCGCTGGCGAGTTGCTGGCACTCTCGAGTGCCGTTGTGACCCGCCATGTTGCCGACCTGGAAAGCCATCTTGGTACGCGCCTGCTCAATCGCACCACGCGCCGGCTGTCCTTGACAGAAACAGGCCATGCCTACCTCGAACGAATCGTGCGCATCCTGCATGACATCGATGAGGCCGACAGCATCGCCTCGCAACAGGCACTCAAGCCTGCCGGCACACTGCGCTTGTATGCAGCCATCGGATTTGGCAAGGAACACCTGGCCGCACTGCTGCCGCACTATGCCAAAGCCTATCCGGAAGTCCAGCTCGATGTGACCCTGTCCGAGCGCAGTGTGGATCTGGTCGAGGAAGGTTACGACGTCGGCATTCTGACCGGCATGCTGAAATTCGATGCCAGCCTGATCGTGCGCCAGCTCGGCCTGGCCGAAGTGATGATCTGTGCATCGGCCGACTACATCAAAACCCATGGCGCACCGCAGACGCCTGAAGAGATCAGCAACCATGCCTGCCTGAACTTTTCCAACTTCGAATCCCTGCGCCATCACTGGCCGCTTCAGGGTGCCAATGGTGCAACGAATATTGATATCGACAGCAAGCTGGTTTCCAACAACGGCGACTTGCTGCGCAACTGCGCGGCCGCCGGCATGGGTTTGATGATCGGTGCATCGTATTCGGTTGCCGATGACTTGCGCAGTGGCCGTCTGGTGCGGGTATTGCCGAAACATCACTTGGGACGGATCGCCCTGATGATGGTCTATCCAAGCCGGCGCCTGGTTTCGGCCAAGACGCGCAGCTTCATCAACTTCATCAACAGCCAGTTTCCTGACCCCGAACTCGATCCGTGGTGCCTGCAGCGCTATGGTCCGTCCATTGCGAAAAACCCGTCGTCGCTTGTGCCCGGCAGCGCCTGAATGTGCTACCGTGTTGTGATCGCAGCAGTGCTGCTGCTGCTGCTTTGCTCATGTTTTTTGATGTCGCTTCGAGCATGCGTAAAGATTGCACCGGCGCCGCATTGAAGATGCATCGACCGTGCATTGAAGATGCATCAACCGTGCATCGACATGCATTGAGATGCATCGAGCAGGCGCCGACCGTCCAGCGAGCAGGCTTTGCCTGTGCGCCGCTGCCGTTTTCCCTTGCTAACCTACCGACGCCATCCTTATCATGTGCCAGCTCCTGGGAATGAACTGCAATGTGCCCACCGACATCGTGTTCAGTTTTACCGGCTTTGCCACGCGCGGTGGACGCACCGATCATCACAGCGATGGCTGGGGCATTGCATTTTTTGAAGGCGCCGGGGTGCGCCATTTTGTCGACTATGAAGCAGCCGTTGCCT
>JBPBPY010000029.1:0-5295 GCA_050954505.1 Janthinobacterium lividum | reverse complement strand
CGGGCGCAGATTTGCAGGCATTCAAAGCCTGGTGGCCCAAGACCTGAACGGCCTTGCAATCCTGGCGGTGCCCAGGCTTACGCGGGCGCAAGCATCTGTGTACGGTTGCGAACAGACAGCGTCAAGCGATTGCCGCATGCTGCTGGGTAAGTATTCCTAGTTTCACCCACTATGCGAGGACACAATGAACCTGACCAAAATTGTCGATGACAAATACGCCAACCAAAGTTTCAGCAGTATTGCCGATGCACCCATCAGTGCATTGCGGGGCGTCAGCAGCGCCGACGCGACGGCGCTGAAGAAAGCCTTCGACATCACCAGCGTGCGTGAACTGGCAAAACTCGACATCGTGCGCTGGGCCCAGGCAATCGTCACGCTGGCCGAAGATGAAAACGATGCCGACTCGGCTGCGGAAACCCTGCTCGATGGCGCCGTGGAAATGTCATTCCCCGCCAGCGACCCGATTTCGGTTTCCTCAGGGATCACGCGCATTGAAGTTGCCCCGGAGACTGTCGATGCAAATCGTGACCATCAAAATACCCACGCAGCCAATAAAAAGGCTGGCAAGCAGTAATCCGCAACAACAAAGGGCCTTGACGGCCCTTTCATTTTTGCTTCCGGTGATTGCCTGCCTGTGCCATGGTCGGTCTGCAGCCCTGGGTCTCGAGTCGGCCTCGAGCCCTTTGCCGACATATCCCTGTGCCGCGCATGCTTTGAACCAGGCTCGGCACAGATAATCATGCGCTCGAATTCAGCGCTGAAATGCGTACTTGCGCCGCTGCGACGGCCGCCACAGGACGCGTTCGACCACGCTGGCATCGATCTGTTTTTCATGCAGGTAGGCAGTCGCCGCCATGATGCCATTGAGTTTGGCAATCTCGATGCCGTGCTCGACAATCTGCGCTGTCACCATGTCCGTGCGGGTATTCACCGGCTCGGCGACCAGCCACTCTTCCACCAGCTCTTCCGGCACGACTTCCAGCACCTCTTGCGTGAATTTGTTCATCCCTGCCCTCCGCTCTCGTCAACGCATCCTGACTGATGAACTGATCAATTTATTTTGTAACGCGGTTCAACTTTATGCAAACGTCGCCGTTACCAGACAAGTCCCTTGATGAGATACAGAGTAGTAGAGGGTATTGGCAATAAGCAACCAAATAGTTAGTCAACAGCAAAGTATGTTGATTGGATGAAATAACATATATTTATTTCTGATCAACATAACCTTTTTGCCAACAGGCCGTTATACTTTCCAATGAGTTCACTTTCACACGAGACAATGTGACATCGCTATGGCGAATCCCGATATCGAATGCAAACGTCTCGCACTACCCGGAAGAAGAGTCGATTTCCTGAAACGGAATTTGCGTCTGACCCTCGGCTGGACCCTGATCTGTCTTGGCCTGATTTCGGTGCTGTGGTATTTCACCCTCGCCAAAGCCAGCGAAGACCGTCTTGCCATCCGCGATAATGCCTTGCGCCATGCCACCTCGCTGTCGAAGGCCTATGCCGAGCAGCTCTCGCATTCGTTGCAACAGATCGACCAGATGGCGCTGTCGCTGAAGCTGAATTGGGAAGAAAACAAGGATGCCAAGCGGCTGGAAAACAATTTTGAAAAAGGCTTGTTTTCACCGACCAGCAAGCTGTACGCCACCGTGGCCGATCGAAACGGAAACATTCTTTCCAGCAACATTACACCTGAAAAGCGTATCAATGTCGCTACACGCGATTATTTCCAGATACAAAAAAATACCAATGTATCGGGTTTGTTGATCACCAAACCCGTTGCCGGTATCGACTCCGACAAGCTCTACATTCATTTTTCCCGCCGTCTCGAGACCAGCAGCGGTGAATTCGACGGCGTCGTGGTCATCGCCGTCGAACCCTTCTACCTGGCTTCGTTCTACGACGAAGGCATACTCGGCAAGAATGACTTCCTGACGGTGCTCGACCAGCAAGGCGACATCCTGGCTTCCAAGCCGGCAGTCGACTCCGGCAGCAACCCGCGCGCCATGCGGCCACTGCATGCGCTGCCGGCGGCACTGGGCGTGAGCATGATGGGTGCCAGCGACTTCGCCGACCAGGAGCCGCGCATCATTTCCTGGAACCAGCTGGAAAGCTACCCGTTGACTGCCATGGTCGGCCTGTCGGAAAACGGCATCTATGCCGACTACCGTATCGTCGAGCGCACCGACCGCAACCTGGCGCTGGCCGGTACCGTCCTGCTGCTGGTGCTGCAAATCGTCGGCGTGTATCTCATCGCGCGCCTGGCCTGGCGCAAGCAGCAGGCCGAAGATGTGCGCAGTACGTACCACCTGGCGGTGGACGGCGCCCGGGAAGGCTTCTACATGGGACGCGCACTGTATGACAGCGAACACCGCCTGGCCGATTTCCTGATCGAGGACTGCAATGAACGCGGCGCGCAGTTGCTTGGGCAGCACAAGTCGGCCCTGGTCGGCACACGTTTCCTGCGCCTGTACACCGGCACCAATGCGCATCACTTCCTCGACATCTTTGCGCGTGCCATGGATAGCGGCTTCTATGAAGATGAAATCCAGGTCTCGCCCAAGGGTCCGCTGACGGCAGCCTGGCTGTACCGCCGGCTGGTGCGTTCCGGTGACGGCATTGCCATGACGGTACGTGACATCTCGGACTTGAAGCAGCATGAACAGGACCTTTCCGACCTGGCCAACCGCGACACGCTGACCGGCCTGCCGAACCGCTACTGGCTGATGAACCATCTGCCGCTGGCATTGGAGAAGGCCAGCAGCGCCAAGTCCTTGATGGCACTGCTGTTTGTCGACCTCGACGACTTCAAGAACATCAACGATTCGCTGGGCCATGGCGCCGGGGATGAGTTGCTCATGGCTGCCGCCCAGCGCCTCAAATCGCTCATGCGTGCAAGCGACAAGGTGGTGCGCCTGGGTGGCGATGAATTCACCGTGCTGCTGTCGCCAGTGGAAGGGCGCGAGGAAGTCGCGCGGATTTCGCGCCAGATCGTGCGCGCCCTGGCCGAACCGTTCGTGCTGCAAGGCCAGGGCCGCCACCTGGTGCGCGCCTCGCTGGGCATCAGCATGTTCCCGCGTGACGGCCAGGACAAGGAAACCTTGCTCAAGCATGCCGACATTGCCATGTACGCCGCCAAGGCCAGCGGCAAGGCACGCTATGAATTCTATGAAACCTGCCATTCCGACAAGCTCCTGGCACGCATCAACAAGGAAGCTGCGCTGCGCCAGGCCATCGAACGCGATGAATTCGTCGTCTACTACCAGCCGCGCGTCGATACCTTCAATGGTGACCTGTGCGGCATGGAAGCACTGGTGCGCTGGATTCACCCGGAACGCGGCCTGCTGCTACCCGAGGAATTCATCCAGGTGGCGGAAGACACCGGACTGATCCTGCAGATTGGCGAACTGGTCATCGACAAGACCATTGCCCAGCTGGCATCGTGGAAGGCGCTGGGACTGCCGATTGTGCCGGTATCGATCAATGTCTCGGCACTGCAGTTCGATGAAGGACTGTTGCGTCCAACGCTGTCGGAATCGCTGGCACGCCATCGGATTGCCGCCAACATGATAGAAATCGAGATTACCGAATCGAGCATGATGGGCGGCGGCGAGGAAGTCTCCAGCCAGCTCACCGCCATCCAGGCATTGGGCATCAAGCTGCTGGTGGATGATTTTGGCACCGGTTATTCGTCGCTGTCGCAATTGCAGCGGCTGGATATGGATGTGCTGAAGATCGATCGCGCCTTTACCTCGCAGCTCTCCAGCGATACCAGCGGCAATGTCCTGTTCAAGGCCATCGTCGCCATGGCCCATGCGCTGGGCATGCGGGTGGTGGCCGAAGGCGTGGAAACCGCCAAGCAGCTGCACGTGCTGCAACATATGGAATGCAACGAGATCCAGGGCTTCCTGATCTCGCGCGCCCTGCCCGCTGCCGACATGCCTGCCATCATGAAAAAGCGTTCGCTGTTTCCCCAGCCTGAAGTCGAGGAGTTCCAGCTGGCCTGATTCCCTGATGTTGCGCGCATGCTGTGGCTCGGACCCAGCCTGCTTCACCGGCCCGTCATCTGCCAACGCAGGACGGGCTTTTTGTTTGCCGGCATGCGCCACTTGCGATGTCGCTGCAGGACGCGGCGTGGATTTGGCGGGTGCCGATTACCCGGTTGGTGAATGACGCGTTTCGCCCAGCCGAACGCCGGGCCGGCATATCGAACGCTCGCCGGGACCCTCAATAAGCATCCAGGCTTTCATGTTTCATCAATGGCAACGATCAAAACCTGGGCAACCCGCAAGGATCCAAAAAAACAACACCGTTTCCTTAAAGCATTTAGTTTCTTTATATCAATAAATATGTTGCCTTCAGTCAACTTCCTATCTATACTCGAATCATTGGTTAGTTTCCGCAAAGAAATTAAATTGAATGATTCATGACATGTGCCGGTGGCCTGCCCAAAAAGCATGCTTCCCCATGTATTGAGCCAAATGGCGAAGGAGAGATTGGGATGAACAGCATGACGATTTCCGGGCATGACAGCGAGTTGGAAGATTCCATGTTGTTTGAACATTTCGGCACTGCCAGTCCGAATTGGCAGCTTGGCGTTGACAGCGATGCACTGCTGCTGAGTTCGGATGAAGGGGCGGCCAGATTGGCCGTGCCCTTGAATGCTGCCCAATCCTCCCTGATTCGCGACTTCAATGGCGTCACCTCCCATGCAGCGATTGAAATTGCCATTTATGGCGCACAGCAAAAACTGCATCTGGTTGGCCGGCGCATCGACAGCAAGACCTGGGCAGGCACGGCATCCGACTATACCGACACCCAGTCGGTGGCCCGCGACCTTTCCCACGGCCTGGCATTTGCCGAACATGTGGTCTCGGAAGTCAATTCCCTGGTGGTCGTCATCGATCACAACAGCAATATCAAACGCTTCAACCGCCTGTGCGAAGAATTGACCGGCATGCGTGAGGAAGATGTGGTCGGACGCAGTGCCCATGCCTTCATGCCGCCGGCTGAACAGGCTGTATCGCGCGCCCACGTCAACAAATTCTTTGAATCCTCGGCTTCCTACGAAGTCGAACGCTCGATCAATACGTTGAAGGGACCGCGCAAGATCCTGTGGCGCAACAAGTTTGTCCAGAGTGGCAGCGGGCCGGAAGAACGTTACCTGGTCTGCTCCGGTACCGATGTCACCGAGGAACGGCTGGCGCAGTCGCGCTTGCTGGAATTGGTCAATGTCGATACCTTGACCGGACTGCCGAACCGCCACGCCATCCATGAACGGATTCGCTA
>JBPBPY010000408.1:0-5317 GCA_050954505.1 Janthinobacterium lividum | reverse complement strand
GCTGTCAGCGGCATCGCCTGGTTGACTTGTTTGCGCCACCTTGATTTGCACAACTGCCTCCGGCACTTGATGGATTGATCGACTGGAGCAGCCATGCAGGGAAGATCCGGAGGACGTGTTCCACAGCACCCAGCCCGGCAGTCCATCGCCAACATGTACAGCGTTGGACTGTTTTCCGGACATCCAGCTGGCTCCTGGCAAAAGAGTACGCCTGTCGTGTTATTTTGTCTAATATATGCAGACCTCAACAAGCATATCGGGAACATATGGCAGCCAAGGACTTGCGCATCGACCTGCGCTTGCTGCGCTACTTCATTGCCGTGGCCGAGGAAGGCCACCTCACACGCGCCGCGCAAAGGCTGGGCATACAGCAGCCACCGCTGAGCCAGCAGATCCGTTTGCTGGAAAACGAACTTGGTGTGACGCTGTTTCGACGCCTGCCGCGCGGCATGGAGTTGACTGAAAGCGGACAGGCCCTGCTGAGCGAAGCCCATGCCCTGGTCGCGCAGATGGTCCAGATGGTGGAAGATGTGCGGCTGATCTCCCAAGGCCGGCGCGGCAAGATCGCCGTGGGTTTTACCGAATCGGCCTCGCTGCATGCTTTGGTGCCGTCGGTAATTCGCGCCTTTCGCGCCAGCGCGCCCGACGTCGCACTGACGGTGGTTGAAAGCAGCACACCGGAACTGGTGGTGGCACTGCGCCAGCGTCAGGTCGACCTGGCCTTCATCCGCTCGCCCGGTGGGCGACGCCAGCGGTTTGCTGATCACGCCGGTACTGGCCGAGGAAATGGTGCTGGCCGTGCCGCGCAGCCACCGGCTGGCAATGGATGCGCGCCGCAAGAGCGTGGCATTGGCGGCATTGGCCGATGAATCCTTCATCTTCAACCGCCGTCCAACCGGACCGGGTTTGTATGACGCCATCATTGCCGCATGCAATGCAGCCGGTTTCAGCCCGCGCGTGGAGCAGGAAACCCACAAGAACCTGGCCGCCTTGAGCCTGGTGGCCGCAGGCCTGGGCGTGTCGGTCGTGCCGGCTTCAATGCGCCATGTGGTGCTCGATGATGTGCGCTACCTGCGCCTGTCCGGTGCAGGCAAGCTCAGCGCACCCCTGTACCAGGCCGTGCGTGATGAAGAACAGTCGGCTGCCGTGCTGCAGATGATGCAGCAAACCCGCCTGTGCATGGACGGCAAGACCTTTGCCGACGGCTAGCAAGCCGCGCACACCATGGCTTGACCGCTTGTGGGATGTGAAAGCCAGGCTTTGACGATCGCCAAGCGCGGATGTCCCGGGCCCGGCGCCCGGCGCCTGGCGCGCAGGCGCTCGGGATCGGCGACCAGAAGGCCTGCACGATCAGCCGGCGGGATGGCAGACGCAGTGCGCGCTGCGTGCTGCATCGTCGAGGTTTTGCAGGATGCCGCAGCCACTGGCCAGTTCCGGAGCAGCGCATTGATGGCGCAGGGTGGTCAGCTGCTGTTCGAGTTGGCGCAATGCCGACATCTGAGCCTGGATCTGTTCGATATGGTGGTCGAGCAGGGCATTGACGCCGGCACACGGCGCGCCAGGCGCATTCTTGAATTGCAGCAGCGTGCGAATGTCGGCCAGGCCCATCTGCAGGGAGCGTCCATGACGGATGAACTGCAGCGTCTCCTGATGCTGCTGCCGATAATCGCGATATCCGGCGTCGTTGCGTGCCGGGGCGGCCAGCAAGCCGATTTTTTCATAATAACGAATGGTCTCGCTATCGCAGCCAGTCCGTTGTGCCAATTCGCCGATGCGCATGCCAGCCTCCGAATTTGCTTGACCCCGTAGTGGCTACAGGGTTTCCAATGCAAGCATACGTCATATCGAGGAGAGTTGCGTCATGGTGGAAAACATTGGCCAGGGCCGGCAATCGGCTTGCTGCGGACATGCTCATGCCGCCGCACCGCAGCCGGCGGTCGCACCCGGAGATGCCCTTGCTGGCGCCAGTGGACATGCGCATGCGCGTGTGCGCGAACTTGAGCACGACCACGACCATGACCACGGTCACGGTCACAACCACGACCACGACCACGATCAAGGGCGCGAAGACAGTCAGGAGAAGCCGCATGGCCACGAGCACTGCCAGGTTCAATCCGGTGGCATCCACCACCACCCTCATGCCGACCGGCATGACCCAAGCCTGGCAAAGGTTGCGCCGGCCCGCAGCGACGCCACCGTGATGCCTGCCCAGGGCAACGTGCAAATGGTGCAATACCGCATTGCCAACATGGATTGCCCTGTTGAAGAAACCCTGATCCGCAACAAACTTGAACCGCTTGCCGGCGTGGTGGCACTGGACTTCAACCTGATGGGCCGCCTGCTCGCTGTGCAGCACACGCTTGCAGGGACTGAAACGCTCAGTGCCGCACTCAAGGACATCGGTATGCAGGCGCAACAGCTCGATGCCGGCATGGCCGCCGAAGACAGCGCCGGGTCTGGCGGCTTGCCGGCGCGGCAGAAATACCTGCTGGTCGTCTCCGGCATCAGCGCCGCAGCTGCCGAAGCTCTGGCCTGGTACAGCGGCGCCGAAGCCTCGCCCGCAGTCATGGCGCTGGTTGCGGTGTCCATCTTCAGCGGTGGATTGTCGACCTTGAAAAAAGGCTGGATTGCGCTCCGGACCCTGACGCTGAATATCAATTTCCTCATGAGCCTGGCAGTTTTTGGTGCCTTGGCGATTGGCCAGCTGCCGGAAGCGGCGATGGTGCTGTTCCTGTTTGCCGTGGCCGAACTTATCGAGGGCTTGTCGCTGCAGCGCGCACGCAACGCCGTTTCGGGACTGCTCAAGCTGGCACCGCAAACGGCATCGGTTTTGGATGCTGCCGGTGCCTGGCGGCAGATGCCGGTTGCGCAGCTCGAGGTCGGCAGCCTGTTCCGGGTACGTGCCGGCGAGCGTTTCGCGCTGGATGGCGTGGTGGCAAGTGGCAGCTCCACCGTCAACCAGGCGCCGATCACGGGCGAAAGCCTGCCGGTCGAGAAGACACCCGGCGATCCGGTGTATGCCGGCACCATCAATGAAGACGGCGTGCTGGAAGTGCGAGCCAGCAGCAACAGCGGCAACAGTACCCTGGCCAGGATTGCCCGCACCATCGAGCAGACCCAGGGCAGCCGTGCACCGACGCAGCGCTTTGTCGATACCTTCGCGCGCTGTTACACGCCGGTGGTGGTAGTGCTGGCGGTGCTGGTGGCACTGCTGCCGCCGCTGATCGGTGGCGCACCGTTCATTCCCTGGCTTTACAAGGCGCTGGTCATGCTGGTTATTGCCTGCCCCTGCGCGCTGGTGATTTCCACACCGGTGACGGTGGTCAGCGGCCTGACTGCCGCGGCGCGGCGCGGCATTCTGATCAAGGGTGGAGAGTTCCTCGAAGCCGGCCATGGCTTGAAAGCGATTGCCTTCGACAAGACCGGCACCCTGACATGCGGCCAGCCCGAGGTAATGGAGGTTTTGGTGGCCGGCGCCGGGCAGGATAGAACAGCAGCAGCATCAACAGCAGCAGCAACATCAACGGCAGAAGGATCAACTGCAGATGGATCAACTGCAGAAAGATCGACAGCACCAGTCGGCCGGGCAGCAACGGCCAGCAGCGCTGCATTGGCTGGTGCGGCGGCGCTCTTCACGCAGGAAGAAATCATCCTCGTTGCCGCCAGTCTCGATGCACAGTCGGATCATCCGCTGGCCCGGGCAATCGTGCAGGCCGGACCGCACGCTCGCAGCTACCGATCGATGCAGCAGGTCGAAAACCTGCCGGGCCGTGGACTGCGGGCACAAATGGACGGCCAGACCGTCCACCTCGGCAATGCGCGCCTGATGACGGAACTGGGCCTGCTCACGCACGATGTCCAGTCCATGCTGGACCAGGCCAGTGCGCAGGCACGCAGCGCCGTGCTGCTGGCCATCGACCAGCGCGTGGTTGGCGTCATCACGCTGGCCGATGCATTGCGCGAACAGGCGGCCGCTGCCATTGCGCGCTTGAATGGCCTGGGCATTGCCACCGTCATGCTCACCGGTGACAACCAGGCCGCGGCAGCCTCGATCGGCGCCCAGGCCGGCATCGGCCTGGTGCTGGCTGATTTGCTGCCGGAAGACAAACTCGACCAGATTCGGGCCTTGCAGGCCCGTCATGGCAAAGTCGGCATGATGGGCGACGGCATCAATGATGCGCCGGCGCTGGCGCAGGCCGACATCGGCTTTGCCATGGGGGCGGCAGGCAGCGACATTGCAATCGAAACCGCCGACGTCGCGTTGATGGATGACGACCTGCACAAGCTGGCTTCGTTCATTGGACTTGCGCGCGCCACCAGACGCATCCTGTGGCAAAACATCGTGCTGGCGCTGGGCATCAAGCTGGTGTTCTTCACGCTGGCGCTCAGTGGAACGGCAACGCTGTGGATGGCGGTGTTTGCCGATGTCGGCGCCAGCCTGCTGGTGGTAGGCAACGGCTTGCGCCTGCTGCGCAAATGACGCCGCCGGCCATGGTTCTTGGCGCAGCGGGTAGAATCACAGGCTGGCCGGCCGGCCGGCAAGGGTGCGCTGTACCCATCGCTGCGGCGGCACGGTTTTCATATTCAATTTCTGTAGGAACCCTTTCACCATGACCCTGCGTCGCCGCTTTCTGCAATCTGCCATCGCCGCCATCGCCACCATCGCCGCCATTGGTCCGATGGCGACCTCGTCTGCCATGGCGCAGGCCACCATCAAGATCGGCGAAATCAACAGCTACAAGTCGCAGCCGGCATTTCTGGAGCCGTACCGCAATGGCTGGGAAATGGCGCTGGCTGAAATCAATGCCGGCGGCGGCGTGCTGGGCCGCAAGCTTGAAGTGATTTCACGCGACGACAATGGCAATCCCGGCGATACCGTGCGGGTGGCCGAAGAATTGGTGGCGCGCGAGCAGGTCAGCCTGCTGTTTGGCGGCTTTCTTTCCAATACCGGCCTGGCGCTGACAGACTATGCAAAACAGCGCAGGATCTTTTTCCTTGCTGCCGAACCGCTGACCGACAAGATCATCTGGCAAAACGGCAACAGGTACACCTATCGCCTGCGGCCATCGACGTCGATGATCGTCGCCTCGCTGGTCCAGGAAGCGGTCAAGCTCAATAAAAAGCGCTGGGCCATCGTGTATCCGAATTACGAGTATGGACAGTCGGCTGCCGCAAGTTTCAAGCAGATGATGAAGGCAGCCCAGCCCGGTGTGGAATTCGTCGCCGAGCAGGCGCCGCCCCTGGGCAAGATCGATGCCGGCACCGTGACCCAGGCGCTGGCTGACAGCAAGCCCGATGCCATCTTCAATGCATTGTT
>JBPBPY010000233.1:0-5359 GCA_050954505.1 Janthinobacterium lividum | reverse complement strand
TTCAACGGCCTGTTTTACAACGAAGACCGCTACGACCTCTCGGGCGTGGGCCGCATGAAGTTCAACCGCCGCATTGGCCGCGATGAACTGACCGGCTCGATGACGCTGTCGAATGAAGACGTGCTGGCCGTGATCAAGATCCTGGTCGAGCTGCGCAATGGCCGCGGCGAAGTCGATGATATCGATCACCTGGGCAACCGCCGTGTGCGTTGTGTCGGCGAACTGGCGGAAAACCAGTTCCGTGCCGGCCTCGTGCGTGTCGAGCGCGCGGTCAAGGAGCGTCTGGGCCAGGCCGAAGCCGACAACCTGATGCCGCATGACCTGATCAACAGCAAGCCGATCTCGGCCGCGATCCGTGAATTCTTCGGTTCGTCGCAGCTGTCGCAGTTCATGGATCAAACCAATCCGCTGTCGGAAATTACCCACAAGCGCCGTGTATCGGCACTCGGACCTGGCGGTCTGACGCGTGAGCGCGCCGGCTTTGAAGTACGCGACGTGCATCCAACCCACTACGGCCGCGTTTGCCCGATCGAAACACCGGAAGGTCCGAACATCGGCTTGATCAATTCGCTGGCTTTGTATGCACGCCTGAACGAATACGGTTTCCTGGAAACCCCATACCGCAAGGTTGACGGCAGCAAGATCACCTCGCAGATCGATTACCTGTCGGCCATCGAAGAAGGCCGCTACATCATCGCCCAGGCGAATGCGACCATCGATCCAAGCGGCGAGCTCTCCGATGAACTGGTCTCGGCCCGTCAGGCTGGCGAAACCATTCTGGTCTCGCCGGAACGCGTGCAGTACATGGACGTGGCGCCAGGCCAGATCGTGTCCGTTGCCGCCTCGCTGATTCCATTCCTGGAACACGATGATGCAAACCGCGCATTGATGGGCGCCAACATGCAGCGCCAGGCCGTGCCTTGCCTGCGCCCTGAAAAAGCCTTGGTCGGTACCGGCATTGAACGCACTGTGGCAGTCGACAGCGGCACCACCGTGCAGGCACTGCGTGGCGGTATCGTCGATTACATCGATGCCGGCCGTGTGGTGATTCGCGTCAATGATGAAGAAGCGACCGCCGGTGAAGTCGGCGTCGACATCTACAACCTGATCAAGTACACCCGTTCCAACCAGAACACCAACATCAACCAGCGCCCCATCGTGCAGGTTGGCGACCGTGTTGCCAAGCATGACGTCATCGCCGATGGCGCCTCGACCGATCTGGGCGAACTGGCACTAGGCCAGAACATGCTGGTGGCCTTCATGCCATGGAACGGCTACAACTTCGAAGATTCGATCCTGATCTCCGAAAAGGTGGTGGCAGACGACCGCTACACCTCGATCCATATCGAAGAACTGTCGGTTGTGGCACGCGACACCAAGCTGGGCGCCGAAGAAATCACGCGCGACATCTCCAACCTGGCGGAAAACCAGCTGGCGCGCCTCGATGAATCGGGCATTGTCTACATCGGTGCGGAAGTCGAAGCCGGCGATACGCTGGTCGGTAAAGTCACGCCAAAGGGCGAGACCCAGCTGACGCCGGAAGAAAAGCTGTTGCGCGCCATTTTTGGCGAGAAGGCTTCGGACGTCAAGGACACCTCGCTGCGCGTGCCTTCGGGCATGATCGGCACCGTCATCGACGTGCAGGTCTTCACCCGTGAAGGCATTCCACGCGACAAGCGCGCCCAGCAGATCATCGATGATGAACTCAAGCGCTATCGCCTGGACCTGAACGATCAGCTGCGTATCGTTGAAGGCGATGCATTCCAGCGTCTGGAAAAGATGTTGATCGGCAAGGTCATCAATGGCGGCCCGAAAAAGGCAGTCAAGGGCACCAAGATCAGCAAGGAATACCTCGACGACCTCGACAAGTACCACTGGTTCGACATCCGTCCATCGGAAGACGACACGGCCGTGGCACTCGAAGCGATCAAGGAATCGATCGCCGAGAAGCGTCACCAGTTCGACCTGGCATTCGAAGAAAAGCGCAAGAAGCTCACGCAAGGCGATGAACTGCCGCCAGGCGTGCAAAAGATGGTCAAGGTCTATCTTGCCGTCAAGCGCCGCCTGCAGCCAGGCGACAAGATGGCCGGCCGTCACGGTAACAAGGGTGTGGTTTCGCGCATCGTGCCGATCGAAGACATGCCGTACATGGCCGACGGTACGCCAGCCGACGTGGTGTTGAACCCGCTGGGTGTGCCGTCGCGGATGAACGTCGGTCAGGTTCTCGAGGTTCACTTGGGCTGGGCTGCCAAGGGCCTCGGCCTGCGTATCGGTGAAATGATCAAGGCGCAAGCCAAGGCCACCGAATTGCGCAAGTTCCTGACCACGATCTACAACGAGTCGGGCAAGACCGAAGACCTGGAAAACTTCAGCGATGAAGAAATCCTGTCGCTGGCCAACAACCTGAAACTCGGCGTGCCGTTCGCAACGCCGGTGTTCGACGGCGCCCATGAAAGCGAAATCGGCCGCATGCTCGACCTGGCTTACCCGGACGACATCGCCCTCAAACTGGGCATGACGCCATCGAAGAACCAGGTCACCATGTATGACGGCCGCACCGGCGAAGCGTTCGAACGCAACGTCACCGTTGGCTACATGCACATGCTCAAGCTGCACCATCTGGTCGATGACAAGATGCATGCACGCTCGACCGGACCGTACTCGCTGGTGACGCAGCAGCCTTTGGGTGGTAAAGCCCAGTTCGGCGGCCAGCGCTTCGGTGAGATGGAAGTCTGGGCATTGGAAGCCTACGGCGCCTCCTACGTGCTGCAGGAAATGCTGACGGTGAAGTCGGATGACGTCAACGGCCGTACCAAGGTGTATGAAAACCTGGTCAAGGGCGACCATGTGATCGACGCCGGCATGCCGGAATCGTTCAACGTGCTGGTCAAGGAAATCCGCTCGCTGGGTATCGACATCGATCTGGAACGCGATTGAGGATCAAGCTGTAGAGTCAAGCCATGAGAAGTACCCCGGGACTGGCTGCGCTGGTCCCGGCAACCTGTCAAATGTTGCATCACGGCCGCGCCGCTTGAAAATCAAGCCGCGCGGCCGTGAGGTTGAAGGTCCACGGACGGACCACCGGCCGGCAAAGGCTGCCAGGTATGCCGCAAAGAAACAAAATGCGGCAATGAAATATAATACGAGGTTCTTTGTAATGGCCCATCGTCAACAATGGGTTGGACATTAGAAGTTTTTTCACGCCAACTGGAGTGATACAGATGAAAGCACTGCTCGATCTATTCAAGCAAGTTCAGCAAAACGAACAATTCGACGCCATCAAGATTGGCCTCGCATCGCCTGACAAAATCCGTTCATGGTCGTACGGCGAAGTCAAGAAGCCGGAAACCATCAACTATCGTACCTTCAAGCCGGAACGCGACGGCCTGTTCTGCGCCAAGATCTTTGGCCCCATCAAGGACTATGAGTGCCTGTGCGGCAAGTACAAGCGCCTCAAGCATCGCGGCGTCATCTGTGAAAAATGCGGCGTCGAAGTCACGCTGGCCAAGGTGCGCCGCGAGCGCATGGGCCATATCGAACTGGCTTCGCCGACCGCCCATATCTGGTTCCTGAAGTCGCTGCCATCGCGCCTGGGCATGGTGCTGGACATGACCCTGCGGGATATCGAACGGGTCCTGTATTTCGAAGCCTATGTGGTCACCGATCCTGGCATGACGCCACTGAAGAAGTGCCAGATCATGTCCGAAGACGACTACGCCGCCAAGTATGAAGAATTCGGCGACGACTTCACCGCATTCATGGGCGCCGAAGGCATCCGTGAATTGCTGCGCTCGATCGACATCGACCGCGACGCCGACATGCTGCGCCAGGAACTGAAGGATTCAAAGTCCGAAGCCAAGATCAAGAAGTACGCCAAGCGCCTGAAAGTGCTCGAAGCGTTCCAGCGTTCGGGCATCAAGCCTGACTGGATGATCATGGAAGTGCTGCCGGTGCTGCCGCCGGAACTGCGCCCGCTGGTACCGCTCGACGGCGGCCGCTTTGCGACCTCCGATCTGAACGATCTGTATCGCCGCGTCATCAACCGCAACAACCGTCTGAAGCGCCTGATGGAATTGCGCGCGCCGGAAATCATCACGCGCAATGAAAAGCGCATGCTGCAGGAAGCCGTCGATTCGCTGCTCGACAACGGCCGCCGCGGCAAGGCGATGACGGGCGCCAACAAGCGTCCGCTGAAGTCGCTGGCCGAAATGATCAAGGGCAAGGGCGGTCGTTTCCGTCAGAACTTGCTGGGCAAGCGCGTCGATTATTCGGGCCGCTCGGTCATCGTCGTGGGTCCGCAACTGAAGCTGCACCAGTGCGGCCTGCCGAAGCTGATGGCGCTGGAATTGTTCAAGCCCTTCATTTTCAACAAGCTCGAACTGATGGGCCTGGCCACCACGATCAAGGCCGCCAAGAAGCTGGTCGAGATCCAGGAACCGGTGGTGTGGGACATCCTGGAAGACGTTATCCGTGAACATCCGGTCATGCTCAACCGCGCGCCAACGCTGCATCGCCTGGGTATCCAGGCGTTCGAACCGGTGCTCATCGAAGGCAAGGCCATCCAGCTGCATCCGCTGGTCTGCGCCGCCTTCAACGCCGACTTCGACGGCGACCAGATGGCCGTCCACGTGCCGCTGTCGATCGAAGCACAGATGGAAGCGCGCACGCTGATGCTGGCGTCGAACAACATCCTGTTCCCATCGAACGGCGAACCGTCGATCGTGCCGTCGCAGGATATCGTGCTCGGCCTGTACTACGCCACCCGTGAAAAGATCAATGGCAAAGGCGAAGGCATGATGTTCCCGGATGTCTCGGAAGTCATCCGCGCCTACGACAACAAGGAAGTCGAACTCTCCACGCGCATCACCGTGCGCATTACCGAGTATCCAAAGAACCTGGAAACCGGCGAGTTCGAACGTACTGTCACGCGTTACGAAACCACCATTGGCCGCGCCATCCTGTCGGAAATCCTGCCGAAGGGTCTTCCTTTCAGCGTGCTCAACCGCGCCCTGAAGAAGAAGGAAATCTCCAAGCTGATCAACACGTCGTTCCGCAAGTGCGGCCTGCGTGCCACGGTGGTGTTTGCCGATCAGCTGATGCAGTCGGGCTTCCGCCTGGCAACCCGCGCCGGTATCTCGATCTGCGTCGACGACATGCTGGTGCCGCCACAAAAGGTCACGCTGATTGCGACCGCCGAATCCGAAGTCAAGCAGATCGAACAGCAGTATTCGTCCGGTCTGGTGACTGCAGGCGAGCGCTACAACAAGGTGGTCGATATCTGGGGCAAGGCCGGCGACGATGTCGGCAAGGCCATGATGGATCAGCTGAAGGTGGAAGACGTCACCAAGCGTGACGGCAG
>JBPBPY010000160.1:0-5386 GCA_050954505.1 Janthinobacterium lividum | reverse complement strand
GGCAGCAACCAGGGCGGGCAACTTTGCCATGGTCGAGCTGCTGCTGGAAAACGGCGCCGATCCACGCCTGACAAGCAGCCTGGGGGGAACCATTTTGCATCAGGCGGCCGAACAAGGGCGCGACGACCTCGCAACGCTGATCCTGGCCGCGCCGGTGTTCGACGCCAAGTCGCGCGCGGCATTCGTCAATGCTGCAACGATGAACGGCCACAATGCCCTGTCCATGGCTTTTGGTGAAAACCGCGACATGGTGGCCGGCTTGAAAGCGGCGGGCGGCGACTTGCGTCGGATCGACCAGCGGGTGATGCATCAGGTGATCGGCCATGCGGCAGAGCTGGGCAACATGGAGGAATTGCGCGAATTGCTCGACATTCAGGAAAGCCGTGTCACGCCAGGCCGAAGCCTGCGACAGATACGCGACCAGCTTTTCAATTTCGAAGACGATGAAGGCTACACCGTACTGCTGACTGCCTTGTACGGCAACCAGAAAAGCGCTGCCGAGCTGCTGATTGCGCGCGGTGCCTTGCTATTGGGCAAAGCGGATGCGCCGATCCTTGCCATTCACCTGGCTGCCAAGTTCGGTCATGAAGATCTGGTGCTGCGCTGTATCGAAGCCGCCAGGGCACAAGGCGGCAGCGCCACGGCGCGGCAGCAGCGCGTGCACGCGCTGGTCAATGCCTTAAGCAGAAGAACCGGGTTGACGGTCCTGCAGCATGCACTGCTGGAAAACCAGTTCTTCGTGGTGCAGGCATTGATCGAGCATGGCGTTGAACTGTCTTCGCCGGCATCGCGGCCCCTGCCATTGCCGCCGATCGCGGCCCCTGGTGGCCCACGCATTCCTGCAAACCTGCGGCAAGGACCGGCGTTGCCGGCGCCGGCAAATGCGGCTCTTGGCGAAACGGCGGCTGACGATGCCGACGACGACGCCTATTCCGACCATACCGATATCACCGCCATGCCAGCGCTGGAGAACGGCCAGATGCGTTTGTCCATGGAGATCGAGCACCTGGCTGCCATGAGCAAGGAAGCCCGGATCCCGAAGCTGATGATCGACGCCCTCGGCGCGCGCCGGCCAGCACGGGCCGGCGCATCGATTCAGGCATTTCTGGACAAATGCAACGCCGCCCGCGAAACACCATTGATCACTGCTGCCAAGCTGGGATGTGCCGAAACCGTGGAATTGTTCATGGCCCACGGCGCGCGTTTGTCCGACACGGACCGTTTTGGCAACAATGCTTTCCATGCGCTGGCAATCAACGATCATGCTGCTGGCCTGGCCTCGTTGTTGAACAGCGCCAGGCATGGCTGGGACCAGCGCGCCATGCCGCAACAGCACTCGAGGCAATTGCTGGTGGCGCGCAATGCCCTTGGCCAGACCCCGCTCGACCTTGCCATTGAATGCCGCGCCGAAGCCGTCCTGGTGGGCATCTTGCGCGTGGTTGGTGTCACGCCATTGCACTTGCCCGATTCTGCCCAGCTGTTTTGTCTGCGAACGCTGGCCAAACGTCAGGGCGCCAATCTGCTGGCAAGTCTGCTCGACCCCATCGCGCTCGACAGTTTGATCGAGGACGCGCCACGGGAGGCAAGCCTGGTCGGCCAGCTCAAGGCACTGGCAACGGTCGGCGATTTCGACGGCATGGCCAGGCTGTTCCCGCGGGTGGACACGAAAAAGATTGGCCGCTACAACGCCGTACTGTTTGGCCATGCGCGTGCAGCTTTCGACAGTGGCGAGCACCGCCTGATGCCGCAGTGGCTGGCACAAATGGGATTTCCCGAGCCGGAGGTCGAGCGCGTGTTTGCCAGCGCACTGCTGACCGGCATCAATGCCATGGCCACCATCTCGGCACTGTTGCCAGCCATTGGCCTGGATCTGCTGCAATCCCACTATCCTGATTTGCTGGAATTGGCATTCGATAAGGAAAACCGGGGTGAGGAGGGACGCAATCTGCTCGAAGTGACCGGCTCCATGGTCATTGACCGCTGCCAGCAGTTTGCCAACGGTGAGGTGCAGGACGAACTGCTGCGCGAGCAGACACAGGCTATGCTGTCGCACGATAACCCATTGATCGCCAAACTCATCGCCGCCACCGTGTTTGCTGCCGTACGCCGCCACGATCTGCTGCTCAATGACGTTCCTCTCCTGAAAGCATTGTTCCAGCTTGCTTCCGGACCAAAGGCGGCCCGGATTCGTGCCGAAGCGCTGCAGCACATCCGCGCGCTCGATTCGGACGCGCAGACCGATATGCGCGGTGAACTGATCCAGGGGTTCAAGGTGCTGCCGGAGCGCCTCATCCGCAGCGACGGTGAACAGGACGATGTGCTGGAAGTCGATCGGGCCGCGCTCGACCGGCTGCAGTCCATGGGCTGCGTGGCAGAGATGGTTGCCGCGCTGAGTTCGGTCTTCGACCTGCGGGCAAAATCGGGCGCCAAGCCGACCGATCCATTCTCCCTGCGCGCCATGCTCGATCCGGCCCGGGCTTCCCGTGCAGATTGACAGGCAAGCGGCAACACACTTGAGAGGGCATGACAATGGCACCTGATATGATTCCGCGCCTCGGCGTGGCGGCAGCCCGGCTCGCTGCATTGCCACCAGCTGCGCAGCAAATCCCCCCGCACGATGCTCCGGCAGCACGCAGTCCGGGTGCTGCGCCGGGCACAGCGCCGCCGCAGTCGCACAGCGCGCGCTCGGCACTGCATGCCTTGTGGCGCGAAAAACAGAGCGCCCTCGAGCAAGTCACGCCATTGAGCCGGGCGCTTTCAGGTTTTGATGCCCTGTTGAACAAGCACCAGACAATGAGCCAGGCAGACTGCCAGCTGCCTTTGCTGAACTGGCAGCATGATACGGCCATCAAGATCGATGGCAACAGGATCAATGCCCACCATATTTATGCCAGTGGCCGCAGCGGTCAGCGCCAGGGCGCTCCCGTAGGGTGCATTACCGCGTATCCAAAAAATTTCGCAGCATTGAAACAGCATATCCAGCTGCTGCATCAAATTAAGCCATCCGTGCTGGTCGTGCTGGCCAATGATGCGGAAATCAATTACACCACGGCAGGCTACTTCCGCAAGAACGGCATCCATGGCGATTTCGAGGTGATATCGGTCAGGCGCCAGCCACCGGCGCAGGCAGGCGCAGGCGCTGCGGCCATGCCGGAGGTGGAACATCATGTGCTGACCATTCGCCGGCGGGCCGGCGCCGGCCGGCCAGGTGCTGCGCCGGGAGCGGACGAGGCGCAGGAGACGATTGAAATTCCCGTCATTTATGTGCCGGGTTGGCCCGACGGCACAGCGTTGCTGCCCGAGGAACTCGAGCATGTGATCCAGCAGATTCTCGCTGTCGAACGCAGCGGGCAGAACGGCGCACTTCCACGCCGGCCACTCATGCATTGCATGGAAGGTCTGGGACGCGCTGGCCAGTGCATGGCGCACTACCTGATGAAGAAAGACCCGGCCAGAGCAAAAAGCGCCGAGAATGTGGTGCAGAATCTGAAACAGTCGCGCAGTACACGCATGGTGTATGCCTTGCCGCAAAAAAACAGCCTCGGAGAGGCGGCGGCCGCAATGGGCCTGCCGAAGCTGGCGATCAGCCGTCCTGACAGCCTGAGCGCTTTTTTGCATCATCTGGACATTACCAACCTGCGTTCCCTTCCCGACTTCAAGCTGCTGGACATGCTCGGCGCACTGAAGTTCGAGTCGGTCACCCATCTGCTTGACCCGCAGCCCGCGCTCGCGCTGCTGCAGCAGAGCCAGGAGCACGATTGTCCGCTGCTGATGGCGGGGAAAAAAGAGCGCGCCATCCTGTTCCAGTACCTGTGGTCCAGCCCACGCGGTGCAGAAGGCAAATCCCTGTCGGACGGCACGGTCACGGCGCAAACCGCGCAGCAGTTTTTGCAAGAGCATGTCGATGCCGGCTCGCTCGACACGGTGAAGCTGATCTTCCTGCCGCCAGCCAGGGAAATCGGCGACATGGCGCTACTGACCAATCTGCCGCGCCAACACCTGCAGGCCAGGTTGCTGGTTGATCTGTTATTTGCCCGGCCCACGGCGATGGCGCATGCCAGGCAGATGTGCAGCTTTCTCAATCAGCACGCCATTGCCACGCACGCGGTAACACTGGCAACCGATGCGCTGGTGGCGAACAAGGCCGCCATCGCCGCTGCACTGGCCAGCTGCAGCAATTTCATGCTTGAATTCCGCGATCATCGGCAGGCTGATGCGCCGCTGGTTCGCTACACATTCCGTGACCAGCACACCGTCACCGACGGATGGCTGCAGGCCTTGCGCTATACGCCGCTGGTGGGCGTGGAGGAAATCCATTTTCCTTCGTTCGACAGGTTGGTCAATGCCGTGATTGATGCAGACCGGGGTGGGGCAGGGACGTCCGGCACGGTCTCCATCCTCAGTGGCGAAGCGTTGCCGGAACTGGCCGGCTTGAGTGACGCGGACGGTTTCATACTGGTCGAACAGGATTAGGCGCGATCTGCGCAAGGCCATGCGGCAGGCTGGCCGGACCGGTACAGCAATGGTGTCGATGGCAGATTGGCTGGTGGGCTTGAATGCTTGCTTGCTTGCCAGGTCATGGCTGCAGTGCCTGTACGGGCTGCATCGTTTTCCATGGCACCAGCGTTTGCATCGATTACGTCAGTTGCCATGGCTGCGGCAGCAGCATCGACAACATCCAGATTTTCCAACATTTGCGGCATTGGCGGCAACTTCGGCATTTGCAAACCAGGCCGACAGCGCACTGTCAGCCTGGTTTGCGATAATGCGCCCGTTGGCATCGATTGGCGGCGAGGTCCTGCGCCAACATGCTGTTTCTGAACAGAAATCGGGTTTCGCTTATGAACTGGCTCTATCTTGCCATTGCAATTGTTTCCGAAGTGCTGGCCACCTCGGCCTTGAAAGCCTCGATGGGTTTTACCCGGCCGCTGCCTTCGATCGTCGTGGTCGCCGGCTATGCATCGGCATTCTATTTTCTTTCCATAACCATTCGTACGCTCAACCTTGGTGTGGCCTATGCCATCTGGTCGGGCGTCGGCGTGGTGCTGATCTCGATTGCCGGCTGGCTGATCTACGATCAGAAGCTCGACCTGGCCGCCATCATCGGCATCGTCCTGATCACCGCCGGCACGCTGGTGATCAACATCTTTTCCAAATCCATCACGCATTGACCATGACCACTTCAAGCAAGCAACACCGCAGCGCGGCGGCGCAGCCGCGCGTCGTGCTGGTGACCGGCGCCTCGTCGGGAATCGGGCGGGCCTGCGCGGAACATCTGCATGCACGCGGTTTTCGTGTATATGGCACTTCGCGGCGCGCCGCGCTCGAAGACAGCGGCAACGGCTTTGCCATCCTGCGCATGGATGTCGACCAGGATGCGTCGGTG
>JBPBPY010000159.1:0-5401 GCA_050954505.1 Janthinobacterium lividum | reverse complement strand
CCTTGCTTAACAGAGGTTGCGCGCAATCGATTTGCCTTGCTCTACCAACTTTGATCCGGCCTGGTTGACATTGTTTGCATTCAGCAAAACATGCCTCCCCGTTTCCCGGCTGCTGGCAAAGGTACGCAGGCAGTCAAGAAGCTGAGGATTGATTTGCTGGTTCGCCAAAGATAGCAACATCCTGCCTGCCCGACTGCCCGAATCAAGTTCGAGACCGTGCACGAACAAACAATGCAGCAGGGGTAGATCGTTTCTACGGATGACGTGACCCAATGCTTCCAGGACGTTCGGAACCTTATCGGCATGGATGTGGGCACCAGCTGCAAACAATTGTTCGACCGTGCTGCGGCTGCCCTTCATGATCGCCGATACCAGCGGAGTGCTCGCCGCCAATCCGCCAAAATCCGGATCTGCGCCTGCTGCCAGCAACCGTCGTATCATGTCGTCGTTGCCACGCTGTATGGCCAGAGTCAGTGGTGATGTCGGCGAGTCGAGCTGCGTTGGACTGGCGCCTGCATGAAGCAGCTGTTTTGCTGTTTCCATCTGGTCACGATGCATGGCAAGCATCAAGGCGCTGTTCGTTTCAGGATTGTCTGCTGCGTAACGCAGGTTCACGCGAGCGCCGCCGGCAAGCAGGATTTCCACGATGCTGGTGTTCCCGTTGCCAGCGGCAATGCCGAGCGCAGCGAACGCGTGAAAAGACACGTCATCAGGACATGCGCCATATTTGAGCAGGCTTGTTGCGAATTCAAGCTTGTTATCGCGCACCGCCATTTGCAACGGCGTCTCCCCCAACGGCAAACGGAAATCCAGCGTTTTCCCCATCTGGCAAATATCGAAGGCCACCTGATTGACCAGGTGAAGATTGTTGTTTTGCAATGCGCCGAGCAGGTCCCAAGCGCATACCAGATAGGCGAGTCTGGAACCATCCGGGGTTGCAACAGTTTCACCGGGCAGCATGAAAATTTCTTCAAGCTGGGTCAAGGCCTGTTGCGAGAAATCTGCCACGACATGCCTGCTTTTTCCGTATTCGCCATCCAGTGTGCTTACGCGCGCAATCAATGGCTTGCCTGGCAATGTTCCCGCTTCCTGTGTGACCGGCGCCCCTTGCCGGGTCGGCATGATCGCTACTGTTGCCGAATCTGAAAATTTTGGTCTGCCACGCCATGCCTGGTCCGATACCAACGCCGGGTCGGCTGGCTCGCGCCGCACGAGATCGGCCGGAGGACGAATCTGGCTCAAGAGGCTTGCGAAAATTTCCTGGCTGGCTGGACCCTGTCGCAACTTGATTGCAGGGCGGCGGAGCGAAAGCGGACCCAAGACCAGACCCCTGCGTACCAGGACAGCTTGTTGTGGCTCGGGGTCCGGCCCGGGCGCATTTGCCGGCCGCTGTGGATGGCCAAGGCTGGCGTTTTCAGGCCGCTGCGGATTGACAGGGTTGGCGCCAGCCGGCGTCGCCGGTCCGGTAAATTGCGAAAAGGCTGGGTCGACGGTAAAACCCGGCGAGTCGTGGTGACGCGGAACGCGATCCATTGGAATGACCTGTCATGTGCAGAAGAACCGTTTTAGTAACAGGGCCGCTTGGAATGTTCCGCTCACCGGGAAAGTCAACGCTGCAATCGTTCAATCGATTGATGAAGAAGACTGTCGACGCAAGACCGCGCAGAGCAAGGCGCATTAGCAGGGCACCGTCAGGATGCGCCGCTTGGTTTTTTTTCGCCATTTCGCAACGTGACCATTGCAAAGAATGCTGCAACCCACACTCCAGCATTTCATTGATTCATGATTGGCAATTTCTGCGCTTTGCAGACCACTGCAAGAAATTTTCACGATGGGATGAACTCTGCAAAACAGAGGTCGACGATGTATGGATGGCACGGCTTGCGAACATGATCGGCGTTCAAAGCATGCATCGGGCTGCACCGCTGATCCAGAGACGCAGTTTCATTCTCGCCTCGAATCGATTAACTGCCGGCCACAAGCGCGCCGGCTGCGATCGTGATCGTGCTGCCGCACAAAGCCGCCATGGCCGGGTCGTGCGTGACCAGCACCAGGGTGGAGCCGCGTTCCTTGTTCAGCGCGAACATCAGATCAATGACGGCGGCGCCACTGACGGCATCGAGGCTGCCGGTGGGTTCGTCGGCAAACAGCAGCGGCGGTTCGGCAACGAAAGCGCGCGCCAGGGCGACACGCTGCTGTTCGCCGCCGGAGAGATATTTCGGGTAATGCTTCAAGCGGCTCGATAAGCCAACCCTTGCCAGCATGGCTTGCGCCTTGGCCTGCGCATTGACGTCGCCGCGCAGTTCCAGCGGCAGCATGACATTCTCCAGCGCCGTCAAATGCGTCAGCAACTGGAACGACTGGAAGACAAAACCGAGTTCGCGCATGCGCAGACCGGCACGGCCATCTTCGTCGAGTGCAAAGATGTCGATGCCATTGATCCTGACAGTGCCGCTTGACGGCGTGTCCAGTCCAGCCAGCAGACCCAGCAGCGTCGACTTGCCGGAACCCGACGCACCGACAATGGCCAGGGTTGAACCGGCAGCAACATTGAAACTGACCTGGTTCAGGATGACCAGTTCACCGGTGGCATCAGCCACCCGTTTGCTCAGCCCGATGACTTCGATGGCATTGGCAGCCGCAGTCATATCGGCCGCTGATGCAGGCACCGCTACCTCCAGCGTGTGAGGGTCGGCGGCATTCAAGGCAAAGGGCAAGGTGGATTCATGCATGCGTGAGAAGGTTCAAGGTGAAAGGGGAATGCAGTCGTTGCGGTGCCACTCCGGCACCCTCCGCAACCGGCGTGACTGTGGCCATTGCGCACTTATTCTGCACGAAAAGCCATTGCCCCGCTTGAATGCACTGATTCATGTTGCACGGTAGAATCCGGAAGGTGGAAACGCCGCGCGAGATACCGCATGCGGACGCAGACACATGGCGCCACGCGCTTACCCAATTATTCAATGGAAGAAGACATCCGATGCGAAACATGCCGATCACCCTGGCGTTGCCTGGGCGCCGCAAGACCATGCTGGCAGCCGTGCTGGCCAGCGGCCTGATCCAGTTGATTGCCGGCGCACCAGCTGCCGCTGCCAGCGCGGTTGCAGCGGCAACTCCAGCCATGGCAACATCGGCAACATCAACGCCCAAGTCCGCTGTCAACACCGTCCTGGTCATGGGCGACAGCCTGTCGGCGGAATACGGCATCACGCGCGGAACTGGCTGGGTGCCGCTGATGGAACAGCGGCTGAAAAAGGAAAACATCGCTGCGGCGGTCGTCAATGCCAGCATCAGCGGCGAGACCACCAGCGGCGGGCTGGCAAGGCTGCAGCCTTTGCTCGACAAGGTACGACCGCAAACCGTGGTCATTGAACTTGGTGCCAACGATGGCTTGCGCGGCTTGCCGATTGCCGCCACCCAGAACAATCTGCGCGCCCTGATCGATGCCTCGCACAAGGCCAATGCCAAGGTGCTGCTGGTGGGCATGCAGCTGCCGCCGAACTACGGCGGCGACTATACCCGGCAATTCACCGGCATGTATCCCAAGCTGGCCACATCCGCCGGCGTGGCACTGGTGCCGTTCATGTTCACCGGTGTCGACAAGCCCTCCTTTTTCCAGGCCGACCGGCTGCATCCGACGGCCGAAGCACAGCCCACCATTCTGGAAAACATCTGGCCGCACCTGAAGCCGTTGCTTACCTCGGCCGCAATGCAGGCACAGAAGGCGCCGGCAGCGCTGGCCAGATGAGCGCTGCCATCGACACGGCCGCTGCTCGCCTGGACGGACATGCAAGGTGCTCAGCGGAGCTGGCAAGGACATGAAATACCCTGCCCTGATTACCTTGCCCGAGGCACTGGCGCGGCTGCCTTCGTTTGATGCCGTCATCGATGTGCGCAGCCCAGCTGAATTTGCCCTTGACCACCTGCCCGGCGCCATCAACTGCCCGGTACTTGATGACGAAGAGCGTGTACGTGTGGGCACCATGTACAAGCAGGTCAATGCCTTCGAAGCCAAGAAGCTCGGTGCGGCGCTGGTGGCGCGCAATATCGCTCACCATATCGACACCGCGTTTGCCGGCCATGGCCGGCACTGGCAGCCGCTGCTGTATTGCTGGCGTGGCGGCAACCGCAGCGGCGCCATGGCGCTGATACTGGCCAAGATTGGCTGGCCGGCGCTGCAGCTCGATGGCGGTTATCGTTTTTTTCGCCACCATGTGAATGCCGAGCTGGCGGTACTTCCTGCGCGCTTCGATTTCCGCGTCGTCTGCGGCACCACCGGCAGCGGCAAGAGCCGTCTGTTGCAGCACCTTGCAATGCTGGGCGCTCAGGTGCTCGATCTGGAAGCGTTGGCAGAACATCGTGGCTCGGTGCTGGGCATCCTGCCGGGCGCGCCACAACCGTCACAGAAAATGTTCGAGTCGCGCATCTGGCGTGCCTTGTCGGCTTTTGACCCGCAGCGGCCGGTCTTCATCGAAGCCGAAAGCCGCAAGGTGGGCAATCTGCGCGTGCCGGCACTGCTGATCGATACCATGCGCGCAGCCTCATGCATTGCCGTTTCGCTGCCGCAGTCTCAACGCGTGGCCTTGCTGATGTCGGACTATGCCCATTTCGTTACCCTGCCCGAGTCGCTCAACAAACAGCTTGAATGCCTGCTGCCGCAACATGGCCGCCAGGTCATTGGCCGCTGGCAGCAGATGGCGCTGGCCGGCGAAATGCCCACCCTGGTCGGTGAACTGCTTTCCAGCCATTACGATCCCGCATACCTGAAATCGATCGAGCGCAATTTCGATCGCCACGCCCAGGCAATGTCCCTGCAGCTGCCCGACATTTCCGGCGGCGCCTTCGATCTGGCGGCAAGGCAGCTGCTGCGCCAGGTCGAACCATCAGCCCTCTTGGCGACGCATCATGAACCTGATTGAATTGCTTGTGCTGGGCGCCATCTGGGGCGCTTCCTTTCTGTGCATGCGTATTGCGGCGCCCGAGTTCGGACCACTGCCGCTGATCTTCCTGCGCGTCGGCATTGCCGCCTTGTTCCTGCTGCCGGTCATGCGCAGCAGGCGCGCGCGCAGCGCCATGCGACAAAAGGCCTGGCCTTTGTTTGTCATCGGCATGACCAACTCGGCATTGCCATTCAGCCTGTTTGCCTATTCGATGCTCACGCTCAGCGCCGGCTTCGATGCCATCCTCAACGCCAGCACGCCGGTCTGGACCGCCCTGGTGGCGCTGGCCTGGCTGAAGACCCCGATCTCGCGCCTGCAGCTTGCCGGCCTGGCCATCGGCCTGGGTGGCGTGATGATCCTCATGTGGGACAAGATCGGCATCAGCGGTGGCGCCGACCATGCCACTCTGGCCGTGTCCGCTGTCGTGCTGGCGACCATCTGCTACGGCTTTGCCATCAATT
>JBPBPY010000158.1:0-5402 GCA_050954505.1 Janthinobacterium lividum | reverse complement strand
GGTTGCCGGCAATCAGGGGACTGCCGGTGGCGGCTTCTTCCAGCGCCGCCAGCGCAGTCAGGTCGACCTTGGAATTCTTCAATTTGCGCGCCAGCAGCGATTGCGCCTTCTGTTGCGACAGCGCGCCGCCGCTGGCTGTGGTGATCGTGGCCTGGTCTGCCGGCTCCAGTGTCTGGCTCAGGTCGCGTACGTCGGGCAGGCTGGCGCAACCAGCCGCCAGGCTCAGCAACAAGCCGGCGGCCAGCCAGCGCAGCAGGCGCCCTGGCAATGAGTTGTACTCGTGGGTGTACTTGATGCGCATGCGGTTTCCAGTGTGGGGCAATCAGTAGGACGGTTGATGGCACTGGCAACGACGGGGAGCAATGACCAAAGCCACCGCGCCGGCTGTACGACGGACCACGAACCGGACAGCAAAACAAGACAATCAACAAACCATCACATCAATAATCAAGAAGCAACGGGCAAGGAACGGTGAAACAAGCAACAGACAATAAACAATAAACAACGAACAACGAACAACGAACAACAAACAACCACCTATCCGACAATCGCCAAATAACCAGCAACCACCGAACCGGGAATCAACGCACTAACAGCCTGCCAACATAAAAAGCAGCCCGGGATCCGACCATGAAGCTGACCTGCTGCTGAACAGGAATCAGCCAGGCAGTGCATGCAGCGCTCGCGCCATCACCGACAAACTTGCGCTGGTCGCACCGCACACGCTTGCCGGTTTGATGGCCAACAGAGCTTAGCAGTGTTCGTGGCGTAGAATATTGACGATGACCAACATTTTTGATGCCGGTACCACGCCAGTGTTGTTTCCACCCATCGAACCGGGACGCACCGGCATGATGCCGGTGGACGACTGCCATACCCTGTATTGGGAGGAATCGGGTAATCCACAAGGGCTGCCGGTATTGTTTTTGCACGGCGGCCCCGGCGGCGGCTCGTCGCCATCGCAACGGCGTTTTTTCAATCCGGCGTTTTACCGCATCATCCTGTTCGATCAGCGCGGTGCGGGAAAGTCGACGCCGCTGGGAGAGTGGCGTGACAACACCACGGCGCATCTGCTTGCCGACATTGAACGGCTGCGCACGCACCTGGGCATCGAGCGCTGGCTGGTCTTCGGCGGTTCCTGGGGCGCCACGCTGGCGCTGGCCTATGGACAGGCCTGGCCACAGGCTTGCCTGGGCTTCATCCTGCGTGGCATTTTCCTCTGCACGCAGGCCGAAATCGATTGGTTCATGCACGGCATGCGCTGGTTTTTTCCGCAAGCCCATGCCGACTTTGTCGCCCAAATTCCAGTTCCAGAACAGGCCGACCTGCTGGCAGCGTACTGCCGCCGGCTGTTTTGCGCCGATCCCGCCGTGTACCTGCCGGCCGCGCGTGCCTGGAACCGCTATGAGTCAAGCTGTGCCTATCTGGAGCCGCGCGCCTGGATTGATGAGGAAGACGATGTTGCCAGCCTGGGCATAGGCAGGCTGGAGGCGCACTATTTCCAGCACCGCGGTTTCTTGAGGGAGGGGCAATTGATCAAGGACCTCCACCGATTGCACGGCAAGCCGGCACTCATCGTGCAAGGTCGTTACGACATCATCTGCCCACCAGCCGCAGCGTATCTTCTGCATCAGTCCTGGCCGGGTTCACGCCTGCTCATGGTCGACAGATCGGGCCACTCGGCCTTCGAGACCCACACCACCGCAGCGCTCGTCGAAGCCACCGAAGCATTTCGCCGGCATGCGCGTTTTTGAACGCTGTTCAAAAGCCGGACGGTAAATATTTACGCTGCGACGGAACAAAGGAATTCGCTCCGTTACTTACATCTTGCGTTGACCGATCGTAACTTTCGCTTCGTTGTGCCCAGTGGTACGCAGTTGTGCCAGATTGTGCACGGTTGGGTCCTGTCGAGCCAGGTCGCATGCGGGCAAGCCGCTGCAATTGCTTGTGATCGCTCGTGCTCGCTCGTGCTCGCTTGTGCCGACTTGTGCCTGCTTGTGATGATTGGCGCTGTACTGCACGGTTGTCTGCGTGTCGTTTTCAACCCGGCCAACAGCCAGGCCAGTGTTTCCAGGCTCGGCCGTAGCAATCCCGAGGCCCCATTCATGCGGTCGTGTTTCCGAGGTCATTCATGTCGAACCATCTCCAGTCGGTGCAGTTGATCATGCAAACGCTGGGACCCAGCACGCCAGAGATCGACGCCATCATCCAGAGCGAAGAGAGCAGCTGGGCGCTGCAGTTTGCCGATGAGTCGGTCATCGTCATCGACTGGGCGGACAACCCACCCCGACTGGTGCTGTCGGCGACCCTCGGTCGCCCGGCTGAGGATGCCCGGCTGGCGGTGTATCAGGCACTGCTTTCCTACAATCTGCTGTGGAAGGAAACCGGTGGCCTGAAGACTGCGCTGGCCGGCAAGCTTGGTGAAGTGGTGCTGTTTCTGGAGCTTTACTCGGACCCGCTCTATGACACCGAATTGCGCCGCGTCCTGCTCGAGTTGGTCAAGGTGGCCTCGGTGTGGCGCAATTACGTGGCCGCTGAAGGGGCGCCACAGGGGCAGGCACAGATCGATTCCGACAATATGCATCTGCGCGCCTGAGACAGGGCAAGCGCGCCGGCTTCAGCGCACCCGTTGCGCAGTGACGCCCAGTCCACGGCACGGCGCCAGCCAATGTTCGGCTGTGGCGCCGTACCGGCTTTTCCCCATTCCCTCCCAGGTTGGCGCCTAGTGGGCGCCCGACGCTGCGGCGCCACCGGCAGCGCGAGCCCGTTTGGTAATCCATACCAGAGCGATGAGCACGATGAACAGGATCGCCGAGAGGTGGAAGATATCGGTCGCCCCCAGAGTGCTCGCTTCGATCGTCAGGTTGCGCTCCAGCACCGCCAGTGCTGCCGGTTCGCTCAGGCCTTGCGCCATCAAGCCATTCATTGCCTGGGTAAAGGCCGGATTCATGCTGCCGCTGTGTTCGGCCAGCCGTGCGTGGTGCAAGGTACTGCGGTTGTCCCACAGCGTGGAGATGATCGAGGTGCCCATGCCGCCAAACATGATGCGCACGAAGTTCGACAGGCCTGCTGCGGCCGGAATGCGCGACGGCTGCAGCCCGGAGAGGATGATCGAGGTCAGTGGAATGAAGAACATCGCCATGGCAGCGCCCTGGATCACCGTCGGCAGCATCAGCGTTGCATAGTCGACTTCCGGCGTGAACTTGCTGCGCATCTGGAAGATCATGGCAAAGATCAGGAAGGCGCCGGTGGCCAGGAAACGTGCATCGATCTTGGCCAGCAGCTTGCCGACGAAGGGCGTCAGAAACACCGCAAGAATGCCGACCGGCGCCATGACCATGCCGGCCTGGGTGGCGGTATAGCTGAGCTGGGTCTGCAGCCACAGCGGCAGGATCACCAGGCTGCCGAACACCAGTCCATAGGCCACGGAAATGGCGATCACGCCGCCGGAGAAATTACGCCCGGCAAACAGCGACAGATCGACCACCGGGTGCTTGTCGCCAAGCTCCCAGATGATGAAGTAAATGAAGGCCACCAGCGAGACGCAACCGAGGATGACGATCGTGCCGCTGTTGAACCAGTCGAGTTCCTTGCCTTTGTCGAGCATTACCTGCAGGCAGCCTACCCATACCACCAGGAGCACCAGTCCGACCATGTCGATGGGCAGCTTGACGGTTTTCGATTCGCGGGTGTGATAGGTGATCCAGGTCATCCAGGCGGCAAACAAGCCGATTGGAATGTTGATGTAGAAAATCCACGGCCAGGTGTAATTGTCCGAAATCCAGCCGCCCAGCAAGGGCCCCAGAATCGGTGCCACCAGCACCGTCATGCCCCAGAACGCCAGGGCCATGCCGCTCTTGGCCGGTGGATAACTGCCCAGCAGCAGCGACTGCGACAGCGGAATCATCGGCCCGGCAACCGCACCCTGCAGCACCCGCGCGGCAATCAATATCTCGATGCTGGGAGCCACGCCGCACAGGAACGAGGCCAGCACGAACAGGATGATCGATGTGACGAACAGGCGCACCTGGCCAAACCGCGTGGTCAGCCAGCCTGTCAGCGGAACCGAAATGGCGTTGGAGACCGCAAACGAGGTAATCACCCAGGTACCCTGTTGAGGCGACACGCCCAGGTCGCCCGAGATGGCGGGAATCGACACATTGGCAATCGAGGAGTCGAGCACGTTCATGAACACGGCCAGCGACAGCGCGACCGTGCCCAGCACCAGGGAGGCGCCTTGCAGTGGCACCGGCGCGGCGGCGCCTTGGGCCGGCGCGCTCATGTGTGCTCCCGGGAAGAGCGGCCAGCCTGTTCAGCAATGGGGATCATGATCAAGCCTTGCCGCCATTGGCAGCGATGATGCGGGCAATCCGCTCGGTGACCTTCTTGCCGGCATCGTCGAACACCTTGGTTTCATAAGCAGGCGTGGTGCGCGCCGGCGCACTCGAGGTCAGCGAAGTGCCTTCGGCATGGGCAATGTCGACTTCGACCTGCATCGACAGGCCGACGCGCAGCGGACGCTGGGACAGTTCCTGCGCATCGAGCGCAATGCGCACCGGAATGCGCTGCACCACCTTGATCCAGTTGCCGCTGGCGTTCTGCGCCGGCAGCAGGGCAAACGCCGAGCCGGTGCCGGCTGCCATGCCGACCACCTTGCCGTGGTAGGTCGAGCCGCTGCCATAGAGGTCGGAATGCAGCTCCACCGGCTGGCCGATACGCATGTGCGCTACCTGGACTTCCTTGAAGTTGGCATCGACCCACAATGCGTCGAGCGGAACGATCGACAGCAGCGGCGCACCCGGTGCAACGCGCTGGCCCACCTGTACCGAACGCTTGGCAATATATCCGCTGATCGGCGCCACCATGGTGGCGCGCGACAGCGTCAGATAAGCCGACTCGACCTGCGTGGCGGCGCGCCGCACGCTGGGATTGTTGGCGATCGTGGTGTGGTCGGTCATGACCTGGTTCGACGCCAGCTGCTGGCGTGCGGCAGTCAGCGCCGACTCGGCAGCCTGCAGCGCGCTTCGGGCATGGGATACATCTTCATTCGACACCGCACCGGTGCCGATCAGGCTGGTGCGGCGCGTCAGGTCGTTCCTGGCCTTGGTGACGTCGGCAGTGCGCAAGCCGATGTTGGCGGTGAGCGTGCCATTGTTGACGTACAGCATGCGCACATCGCGCACGGTTTGCGCCAGCTGCGATTCGGCCTGGTCGAGTGCCACCTTGGCGTCGGTCTGGTCGAGGTCGATCAGCGGTGCGCCGGCCTTGACCAGTTCGGTGTCGTCGGCATGGATGGCCAGCACGGTGCCGCCGACCTGGGGCGTGACCTGCACCACATTGCCGGAAACATAGGCATCGTCGGTGGATTCGTAGTGGCGCGCAAAAATGAACCACCAGATTCC
>JBPBPY010000222.1:0-5491 GCA_050954505.1 Janthinobacterium lividum | reverse complement strand
GATCAGGATCATCATGCAGAGCAATCTGAACGTCATCAGCCACCCGCTGATCCAGCACAAGCTGACCTACATGCGCAGCGATGAAACCACGACCGATAATTTTCGGCGCCTGCTGCGTGAAATCAGCCAGATGCTGGCCTATGAGCTGACCCGCGACCTGCCCACCGAACTGATTCCAATCAAGACGCCACTGGCAGCCATGGCCTCGCCCACCATCAGCGGCAAGAAGCTGTGCCTGGTATCCATCCTGCGGGCCGGCAATGGCATGCTCGACGGCATGCTCGATGTGCTGCCGGCTGCGCGGGTTGGCCATATTGGCCTGTACCGCGATCCTGCCACCTTGAAACCGGTCGAATATTATTTCAAGATGCCCGACGACATCAGCGAGCGGCTGGTCATTGTGGTCGACCCGATGCTGGCAACCGGCAATTCGGCGATTGCAGCGCTGACACGGCTCAAGGAAAGCGGCGCCGTGAGCATCAAGTATGTCTGCCTGCTGGCTGCACCCGAAGGCATTGCCGCATTGATGGGCGCCCATCCCGATATCGCCATCACCACCACGGCGGTGGATGACTATCTCAACGACCATGGCTACATCGTGCCGGGCCTGGGTGACGCCGGCGACCGCATGTTCGGCACCAAGTAATGTCGGCGCGGCCAGCATGCTTGATCTGATCATTCGCCATTGCACCCTCACCGACGGTCGAACCGGCATCGACGTCGGTGTCCTGGATGGCCACATCGTGGCAGTCGAGCCGGCGCTGGCAGCAACGGCGGCACGCACCATCGACGCCGCCGGTCAGCTGCTTTCGACGCCGTTCATCGATGCCCACTTCCACATGGATTCGACGCTTTCCTACGGCTTGCCCAGGGTCAACCGCAGCGGCACGCTGCTGGAAGGAATCAGCCTGTGGGGCGAGCTCAAGCCCTTGCTGTCGCAGCAAGCGCTGGTCGAGCGGGCACTGGCCTATTGCGACTGGGCTGTCGCCAAAGGCATGCTGGCGATTCGCTCCCATGTCGATGTCTGCGACCCGCGCCTTCTGGCTGTGGAAGCACTGCTGCATGTACGCGAAAAGGTCAAGCCCTGGCTCGACCTGCAGCTGGTGGCTTTTCCGCAGGACGGTGTCTTGCGCGCGAGCGCTGCCATGGACAACCTCAAACGCGCGCTCGACATGGGTGTCGACGTGGTTGGCGGCATTCCACATTTCGAGCGCACCATGGAGCAGGGTGCGGAGTCGGTACGGCTGTTGTGCGAACTGGCCGCCGAGCGCGGCTTGCGTGTCGACATGCATTGCGATGAATCGGATGACCCGATGTCGCGCCATATCGAAACGCTGGCATTCCATACCCGGCGGCTGGGCATGCAGGGCAGGGTGACCGGTTCGCATCTGACCTCGATGCATTCGATGGACAACTACTACGTCTCGAAGCTGTTGCCGTTGATCCGCGAAGCCGGGGTGGCGGCGATTGCCAATCCGCTCATCAACATCACGCTGCAGGGCCGCCACGATACCTATCCGAAGCGCCGCGGCATGACCCGTGTGCCTGAACTGCTGGCCGCTGGCGTGACAGTCGCCTTCGGTCACGACTGCGTCATGGACCCGTGGTATCCCTTGGGCAGCGGCGACATGCTGGAAGTCGCGCAAATGGGTCTGCATGTGGCGCAGATGACCGGCGTCGACGGCATGCGCGCCTGCTTCGAGGCCGTCACCAGCGCACCGGCTGCCATCCTCGGACTGGATGACATCGGCATTGCGCCGGGAAAGCGTGCCGACATGGTCTTGCTGCAGGCTGGCGATGCGGTCGAGGCAATTCGCCTGCGCGCCACGCGCCTGGCGGTCATTCGTGCCGGGCAGGTGATCGCCGAAAGTGCGCCTGCCACCGTGGCGCTGAACTTGCCGGGCCGGCCTGCCTCGGTCGACTGGCGCATTACCCAGCGTGCCAGCCTGCCGCCGTCTCGACTGCCGGCGGCCGACGGCACCCAGCCCGGCTTGACCGAAGGCCAGGACGTGCCACAGCCATGAGCATTGCCGAAAACCGCAAGATCGCCCACGACTACTTCATCGAAGACAAGGTCGAGGCCGGCATGGCCTTGCACGGCTGGGAAGTCAAGGCAATTCGCGCCGGGCGGGTGCAACTGCGCGAAGCCTATGTCATCGTGCGCGATGGCGAACTGTATCTGTTTGGTGCCCATGTCAGCGCCTTGCTCAGTACATCATCGTTCGATCATCCCGAAGCACGCCGCACCATCAAGCTGCTGCTGCACAAGGCGCAGATCGGCCGCCTGCTGGGCAAGGTCGAGCGCGCCGGCTACACCATCGTGCCGCTGGACCTGCACTGGACCGGCGCCCACGTGAAATGCCAGATTGCGCTGGCCAAGGGCAAGAAGCAGTATGACAAGCGCAACACTGAACGGGAACGCGACTGGGTCCGCGAGCACCAGAAAATCATGAAGGTCAACCGGCGCTAGACGCCGCCCGGGCAAAAAACAGGCTGGCCCGGCTGGCGCCGTCAAGCAGGCCTTGCGGCGACGCTGCCACGCGCAGAGACAGCCACGCGAGCGCGCAGCCAGGCAGGGACACAGCCACGCAACCACGCAGCCTCGCAGGGACACGGCCACGCGAGCACGCAGCAACGCAGAAACACAGCAATGCAAAGACACAGCAGTGCAGGGACACAGCCACGCGAGCGCGCAGCCACAACAATGCCGCGCAGGGTTAGTGGCGGCCGCGCTCCTTGAGGTCTGCCAGGGGATGGCTGCCCTCGCTCCACGGGTCGGCGAAAAATCCTTCGATCCATTCCGGCGTCACTTCAGCCAGCGTGGCTGGCTGCCAGCTCGGCTGGTGGTCCTTGTCGATCAGCAGCGCGCGCACACCTTCGGCAAAATCCGGCCGCGCTGCACAGTGCAGGGCGGCGATGAATTCGATGCGAAACACATCGGCCAGCGTACGCCCCGGCATGCGCCGCTGCAGCGCATGCGCCAATGCCGCCGAGGAGGGCGAACCGGCTTTCAAGGTCGCTGCCGCCTTGGTCAGCCACGGGTCGCGGCTGACGACGTTGACGATGTTGTCGACGATCTGCGCCAGGCTCTGGCCGCTGCAAAGTTGATCGATGCGGTCGAGGTTGCGCTGCAGCGGACCGGCCTGGTGCATCAAGGGCGATTCATTGCGGTGTTCGAAAATGCGCAGCACATTGCCCAGGAGGGTATTGTTGCGGCGCGCATCGGCCGCCCAGGGCTGGCGCAGCAGCGCATCCATCAGCGCCGCCTTGTCCTGCTGGGCGATCATGTGATCGGCCAGGCCTGCAAACTTGGCATCGGGTGCATTGACCGAGACGCCGGTCAGGGCCATGAACAAACCGAGCTTGCCCGGCATGCGGTGCAAGAACCAGCTGCCCCCCACATCGGGAAACAGGCCAATGGTAATTTCGGGCATGGCCAGGCGCGAGGTCTCGGTCACCACGCGGTGGCTGGCGCCGGCCAGCAGGCCGATGCCACCGCCCATGGTGATGCCATGGCCCCAGGCCAGCACCGGCTTGTGACAGGTATGGATCAGGTAATCGAGCCGGTATTCGCGTTCGAAAAATTGCCAGGCATAGTGGTTGGCCCGGATGTCCTCGCGTTCGCCCGACGCGTGATGGGTCAGCATCGATTTGTAGAGGTTCTGCAGGTCGCCGCCGGCGCAGAACGCTTTTTCACCGGCCGACTGCAGAATGATCAGCGCAATCCTGTCATCCTTCGACCAGGCCAGCAGTTGCGGGTACAGCAGGCCGACCATCTTCAGCGACAGTGCATTGAGGGTTCGTTCGGCATTCAGGGTTGCCACGCCAATGAGCTTGCCATTGTCGGCTTCGAGGGTCTCAAACAATACCGGCAACGCGGTTGCCGCGCTGTCGGTGGCGCCCTGCGGCTGCTCACTTTGATGCTCCATCGTTTCTCCATTCTTGAACCTGCCTTGCACGGCACCTGCTGCGCCGCTTGAATCATGCCGCACCGTCAAAGGGCTTCGGACCATGCTGCACTGCCTTGCTGCGGTGGCGACCTGGTGCAGCACCGCGCACCGAGAACCACCGCCGGCGACCTCGGTGCACGACGATCGCCATCTCGCAGCGCACCGGCCAAAGCCGTTGCGCGGCCCAGATCGCGGCAGCTGTCATGCCCGCATACTCTCTTATCGGCTGAAAATACAATTTCCTGAACAACAAGTTCCAATTTTTTAGCCGCCCTGATCGCGCCGACAAGCCGCTATACTTTACATCCAATTCCAGAAAGAGATTTTTCATGCATCCCAGCTTCCGTGCCGGCGCCAACGAAGGACTGCACGCCATCATTCCGGTTGCCGTGTCCTTGATTCCGTGGGGTGTGGTCACCGGCATGGCGTTGAAGAGTGCCGGCTTTTCCCACCTCGAAGCGATGGGCATGAACGCAATCGTCTTCGCCGGCACCGCCCAGCTTGGCACGCTGCCGCTGATCGTTGCCGGTGCGCCGGTCTGGGTCATCGTTGCCACGGCACTGATCCTGAACCTGCGCTTCGTGGTCTTTTCCGCCGCCATGGCCAAGGGGTTTCGCAATGTCGGCACCGGGCTGCGCTGGCTGTGCGGCTATCTGCTCACCGACGGCGGTTTCATCGTCACGCTCGACAAGATGCTCAGTGTCGAAGACCGCCAATGGCGGCTCGGATATTACCTGGCGCCGTCGATACTCTCCTGGCTGATCTGGCAGGTATTTGGCGCCATCGGCGTGTTTGCCGCCGCGTCGATTCCAAAGAACTGGTCGCTCGACTTCATGGCAACGATTGCCTTGCTGGTGTTGCTGGTGCCAATGGCACGCAGCCGTCCGATGCTGGTTGCGGCAGCCACCGGTGGTGTCATGGCCGTGCTGCTGCGAGGGCTGCCGCTGCGCCTGGGTGTCATCGTTGCCATCGTCATCGGTATCGTCGCCGGCTTCCTGGCAGAGGCCTGGGGCGTGAAAAAAGCCGGCGCGGAGAAGTCGGCATGAACGAGCCCATTTCGCTCTGGCTGATTTTTGCCTTGATCGGCCTGGCCACGGTGCTGCCGCGTTCAAGCTTCATTGTCCTTGCCGGCCGTGCGCGTCTGCCGCCATGGCTGCAGCGCGCCTTGCGCTATGCACCGGCTGCGGCACTGGCGGCCATCATCCTGCCGGACCTGCTGGTGGCTGGCGGCGCCGTCCAGCCTGCCAACCCGCGCCTGCTGGCGGGGCTGGTGGTGGTGGCAGTCGTGCTGTGGAGCCGCAATCCATGGCTGCCGTTCATTGCCGGCATGGGCGTGCTGTCGGTACTGCACTTCGGGCTGGGCTGGTAGCTGGCGGCACCGCGCCGCGCTGGCGCACGCCTGGCGCCTGGTTAGCGGTGTGTTTGCCAGCCTCTTTGCCCATTCAGCGGGCGCCAGGCAGGCGCCAGGATGGATGCACCTCGGCGCCACCGACGACATCGCGATGCATCTGCGCCAGTGCTTCGCGGTCCTGCAGCAGCAG
>JBPBPY010000236.1:0-5501 GCA_050954505.1 Janthinobacterium lividum | reverse complement strand
CATAGCCTGCCTGCCTTGGTATTTGACCCCGGTTTTGCTCTATATAATTGGCGCCGCGGGTCACTTGTTGTACAGTCGAAGCTACCGATGTTGCGATGCAAAAAAACATCAACAAGCTTGTTCGTGCATCGATGAATTGTAATTTTTGGTTACTATGATGAAAGACTTGGTTATCTTATGCAAGCGAAATTGCCTGTCGTGATGAAAATGGTTGGCCCAGCCCTGCTGCTGCTTGCTGCGGCCAATGCCATGGCGCAGTCTGCAGTCGTTCTGGAAGACGATGTGTTTACGCCCAATGTCAATTACCGGGTCACGCACGACAGCAATTTATTTCGCCAGCATGATAATTCCGCAGTCCAGGCTGCTCTGGGCACCTCCCAGCTTTCCGACACCATGCAAACTGCCACGGCCGGCTTGAAGTTCAAGAAAAAAGTCAGCCTGCAAGGTTTCGATGTCGATGCCAGCCTGGGACGCACCAAATATTCGGAATTCACTCAATTCAACAGCGACGAGCGCTATCTCAGCGGCGGCTGGCGCTGGGCCGTTGGCAGCCATCTCTCGGGCAGCCTGACCGGCGCCTATTCGCAGGCATTGTCGCCCTTCAATGATTTCCTCAGCCTGGCCAACAACACCGACCCGACCCTGCAGAAAAATGTCGTGACGCGAAAGAATGCCGGTTTTCGTGGCAACTGGGAACTCAGCCCGAGCTGGCGTGTGGTGGGCGGATATGGCAAGGAAAAGCAGTACTACGATCTGGCTTCGCAAGCGGTCAACAATGGCTCGCTGCAAACCGCCGATGTTGGCCTGGACTATGTCGCCCGCACCGGCAGCAGCGTCGGTCTGCAACTGCGAAACGGCAAAGGCAAATACGACTTGACGCAGTCGACACCGGTCAGCCAGATTACCAATGACTACCAGCAGCATGAACTCAATGGCAAGGTGGTCTGGCAGTTTTCAGAGATCACCCAAATGCAGGTCATTGCCGGATATGTACGGCGCACCTATGACACTTTTTCCGAGCGCAACAGCGGTGGTTTGAATGCGCGCGCCATCGGTTCCTGGAAAGCTACCAGCAAACTGGGCTGGACCGTCAATGCCTGGAATGAAGTGGGTGCGCTGAACTATCTTTCCGCCAATGTGGAAAAGAATCGCGGCATTCAACTCGATGGCTTGTACGACATGTCGGCCAAGACCAAGGCCGGCGGCACGGTGTCGCTGACGCATCGCAATTACAACGGCTTTGCAAACACCGATGGCCTGGCGTCTTCCGACCACACCGATCGCTATCAGACCGGAACCTTGAAGCTGACCTATTTTCCGACGCGCCATGCAACGATTGAAACTTCAGTTGGCTACTATCGCTTGCTGTCGAATATTTCACAGCTCGAATATAGCGGCAAGACCGTGTCATTGAACATGCGCTACGATTTTTAGCGTGATCGATGTGATATCGGGAATCAAAGAATTCATATTTAATTAAAGGCAGGAAATGATGAAAAAATGCTGGATGATGTTGATGGCGCTGTTGTTGTGCGCCGGCCTGGGCACTGCGATGGCAGACGATATTCCGCTTGGTGCGGGCGACACGGTAAAGATATCGGTGTATGACCATCCCGACCTGGCGCTGGAGACGCGCGTCAGTGAAGCCGGCATGATTTCCTTTCCGCTCATTGGTGAAGTGCTGGTGGGCGGTTTGCCCGCGACTGCGGCCGAGCGCAAGATTGCCGGCCTGTTGCAGCGCGGTGGCTTCCTCAAGAATGCGCAGGTCAACATCATCGTCACTGCTGCGCAAAGCCAGCAGATCTCGGTACTCGGTGCCGTCACGCGGCCGGGACGTTATCCGATCGATGGCCGGCGCAGCATGATCGACATCCTGGCGCTGGCTGGCGGCACCATTACCGAAGGCAGCGATTCGGTGACCTTGCTGCGGACCCGCAATGGCAAGATCGAAAAACAGAATATCGATGTGATCGAGACAGTACGCACCGCCGACATCCGGAAAAATCCGGAACTCATGGCCGGTGACATCCTGTATGTCGAGCGCGCGCCCCATTTTTACATCTATGGCGAAATCCAGCGCGCCGGTTCCTACCGCCTCGAGCGCGGCATGACGGTGATCCAGGCGCTGGCCATCGGCGGTGGCTTGAGCGCACGCGGTACCGAGCGCGGCGTACGGATCAAGCGCCGCAATGCAGCCGGCGTGCTGCAGGAATTGACCGTTGACCACAACGACCTGGTGCAGGCCGATGATGTCGTGTATATCCGCGAAAGTCTGTTTTAACCATGGCATCATCCAAACATCTTGCAGGCACAGGCCTGCCATGTCCCGAGAGCGAGCAATGAATTTCACCCAATTTTTCCTGATCCTGCGCGCGCGCTACCGGATCATCCTGGCCACCTTGATCGTGACCGTGGCTGCCACCGTGCTGGTCAGCCTGCTGCTGCCGAAGATCTACAAGGCCACGACGTCGGTGATCCTGAACTACAAAGGCGTCGACTCGGTGACCGGACTGACGCTGCCATCGCAGCTCATCCCCAGCTACATGGCGACACAGATCGACATCCTCGGCAGCCGCAATGTCGCCCTGCGCGTGGTCGATGAACTCAAGCTGGCCGACGATCCCGAATCGCAACGCCAATACGCCGCGCTGGCCGAACCGAAGGTGCCATTGCGCGACTGGCTGGCCATCAACCTCCTGACCGGCCTGGAAGTCGAACCGGCACGCGCCAGCAGCGTGCTCGAGATCAGCTACAAGGCGCGCGATCCGCAATTCGCCGCCAGGGCCGCCAATGCCTTTGCGCAGGCATACCAGCAGATCAGCCTGCAGTTGAAGATCGAACCTTCGCAAAAGGCCTCGAGCTATTTCACCACCCAGATCAAGGCCTTGCGCGATCAGCTTGAACAAGCCCAGAACCGGCTGTCGACGTATCAGCAAAAGCATGGCATCACCGATGCCGACAACAAGGGCGACGTCGAATCGGCACGCTTGAGCGAATTGTCGAGCCAGCTGGTACAGGCGCAGGCCCAGGTCATCGAGGCAGCTTCACGCCAGCGCCAGGCGCAAAGCAGCGCCGGGGTATCGGCTGATGTGATGAGCAATGCCACGGTCCAGAGCCTGAAGGTAAGCCTGGCCAATGCGGAAGCCAAGTTTGCCGAAATCTCGGAAAAGTTCGGCAAGAACCATCCGCAGTATCTGGCGGCAAAGTCGGAGATGGACAAGGTACGCTCCAACCTGGCCGAGCAGACGCGTGTGGCTGCCAGCGGCATTGCCGGCAACACCCGCATCCTGCAGCAGCGCGAGGCGGAAATCCGCGCCGCGCTGGCAGCCCAGCGTGCCAAGGTGATGACCTTGAACGGTTCGCGCGACGAACTGATGGTGCTGACCAATGAAATGGAAAGCGCCAAGCGCGCCTATGACGGCGCCTCGCTGCGCTTCAGCCAGACCAACCTGGAAGGGCAGTCGAACCAGTCCGACATTTCCGTGCTCTCGCCGGCCTTGCCCTCGCTTAATGCCAGTTCGCCGCGCACTTCCCTCAATGTGCTCGCCTCCGTGCTGCTGGGCCTGATGCTGGGCCTGGGCCTGGCGACCATCGTCGAACTGTTCAATCGCCGCGTGCGCTCCAGCGATGATCTGGCACTGGCATTCAATGCACCGGTGCTGGGCGTGGTCAACTGGTCGCAGCCGGCGCGCAAGACCCGTTTCGGCAACCGCAGCCTGAAGCACAACCTGAAATCGAATTGAGGATGGAGCGCATCATGAATCAACCTATTCCCCGCATTTCAGCAATGCCGGCCAGCGCGCGCGAGTCGAGCATGGGCCGCCTGCTGCTCGACATGGGCAAGATCAAACCTGAAGATGCCGAACGCATCCTGCGCCAGCAAAAGGAAAAAGGCATGCGCTTCGGCGAAGCCGCGCAGAGCCTGGGACTGATCACCGCGGCCGATATCGAGCATGTCCTGGCACGCCAGTTCGACTATCCGTACCTGCAGCCTGGCCAGGGCAAGTTCGCGCCCGGCCTGGTCGCCGCCTACGAGCCGTTTTCGCAGCAGGTGGAAACCCTGCGTGCAATCCGCAGCCAGCTGATGCTGCGCTGGTTTGCCAACGGCCACAAGTCGCTGGCCGTGGCCAGCGTCAATCCTGGCGAAGGCGCCAGCCTGTTTGCCGCCAACCTGGCTGTGGTGTTTTCACAGCTGGGCGAGCAGACTCTGCTGGTCGATGCCAACCTGCGCCAGCCGCGCCAGCACAAGATCTTCAACCTGCATGGCAAGCAAGGCTTGTCCGACATTCTCGGTGGCCGTGCCGACCTGGCAGCGGTGGCGCGCATCGAATCGTTTGTCGACCTGTCGGTCATGCAGGCGGGTACCTTGCCACCGAATCCACAGGAATTGCTCAGCCGCGAAACCTTCGCCAACATGACGCGCCATATTGGCGACATCTACGATGCAGTGATCTACGACGTGCCGGCATTTGCCAGCGCTGCCGATGCCCTGGCCGTCGCGGCACGCTGCGGTGGCGTGCTGCTGGTGGCGCGCAAGAACCGCACCACGGTTGCCGACATTGCAGAAGTTGCCAGCCAGCTCGCCAGTGTCGGCGCCCAGGCGGTCGGTTCGGTCATGGTGGATTTCTGATGGTCTGGCTGGCACAGCATGCCGCGTGACAAACGGCTGACTGCGCAAGCCGGTACGGTGCAGCAAACTGCATCGTACTGCCATCCCTGCCGCGGCGCCTTGCGCTGATGCGGCGCTAACTGCAGGTCCGGATCAGACATGTTTGCTTCAACTTATCAATACGGCAGGCCACCAACGCCCGCGTTTCCCATTCCGGGCGACGCGCGCGCAGTCACGCCGTTCGACTCGGCCTTCGTCAAGAGCCTGGTGTTTTTTGTCCTGCTGGCTGCCACCACCTATCAGCTGATCCTGTGTTTCATCCATACGCATGTGTTCAATATTTCCGCCACCCCCCTGGGCGTGTTTGAATTCATGATCTATGCGGTGTGCCGGGCCTTGCTGGTGACCCGGCTGCGGCTCGAATTCGTTGCCGTCATCACGCTGATTGCATCCTACCTCCTGCTCATGACCCTGCTGCGCGCAGCCCTCGATGCCAAGGGTTTTCGCGACTTGATCATCCCGGTACTGTTCTACGCACTTGGCCAGGGGTTTGGCAGCATCAAGCGTGGCGACAAGGTACTGAAGATCCTCATCGTGCTGGTGCTGGCAATCGGATTTTTCGAGCTGCTGGCGGTCGATACCTTTTCGCGCGTGTTCAACATTTTCTCGTACTACGTGAACCAGGGCGGCCTGGCCGGCGCGATCAACTATACCGAAGGCACGCTGGCGGTCAATGGGCTGCGTCCGGAAGGGATTGGCCGCACCATCCTGCCATCGCTGCTGGGCGCCCACCGGGTCTCGTCACTGTTCCTCGAACCTGTTTCGCTGGGCAATTTTGCCACCATTGTGGCGGCGTGGGGCTTGTCCAAGGACCGTTCGGAACTCAAGGCCA
>JBPBPY010000124.1:0-5535 GCA_050954505.1 Janthinobacterium lividum | reverse complement strand
GCGGCGGCGGCCAGCACCAGCATGACGCCGGCAAGCGCCGCGATCGTGCCCGCCGGTGCTGCAGCCCCCCTGGCCAGCACCACCACCGACGCACCTGCTGCTGCGCCGGCAGTGCCCGGCAAGAATGCCAGCGTTGCCGTGCTGGCGGCGCCGGCGGCGCCGGCGCCGACCATGACAGCGGGCCGATCATCAAGGTCGGCAAGATCGTCATCAAGGCGGGCAACATCAACTTCACCGACAACTTCGTCAAACCGAATTACACCGTCAACATGACCGGCATGAACGGCACCATCGGCGCCATTGCATCGAACGCGGCGCAGCCGGCGGCCATTGAACTTGCGGGCAAGATCGACAATGCTGCACCGGTGACCATTTCCGGCGCACTCAACCCGCTGTTCAAGCCGATGTACCTGGATATCAAAGCCAGTGCCAACGGCATTGAACTGCCGCGCCTGACACCGTATGCCACCAAGTACGCCGGGTACCCGATCGAAAAAGGCAAGCTGTCGATGGATGTCAACTACCGCATCGACAACCAGAAACTGACCGCGCAAAACAGCGTACGCATCGACCAGCTGACCTTTGGCGAGCGGGTGGACAGTCCCACGGCGACCAATTTGCCGGTGTTGCTGGCCGTGGCGCTGCTGAAGGATCGCAATGGCCAGATCAACATCAACCTGCCGATATCGGGTTCGCTGGACGACCCGCAGTTTTCCGTCGGTTCATTGATCGTGCGCGTCATCGTCAACCTGCTCGGCCGGGCACTGACCTCGCCATTTGCCCTGATCAGCTCGGCATTTGGCGGCGGCCACGGCGAAGACCTTGGTCATGCCGAATTTGCCCCCGGCACCTCGACCCTGACCCCGGCAGTGCAATCGAAGCTTGACACCCTGTCCAAAGCCATGCTGGAGCGCCCGGCGCTCAAGCTCGACATCACCGGCCATGCCAGCCGCAGCGCCGATACCGACGGCGCCCGCCTGCAGCAGCTCAACCGCAGCATGCGCATGATGAAGCTCAAGGACTCGCTCGACCGCGGCCAGAACACCCAGCCGGAAGATGTGGTCCTGAGCGAGGCCGAACGGGTGCGCTATCTCGAAAAAGTCTACCAGGCCGCCAGCTTCGACAAACCAAGGAATGCCTTGGGCTTGAAGAAGTCGCTGCCGCCTGACGAGATGCAGGCGCTCATCCTTGCCAACACCGAAGTCAGTGACGACAACCTGCGTGCACTGGCCAGCCGGCGGGCAACAGTGGTGCGGCGCTATCTGGAAAGCAGCGGCAGGATCCCGCTGGAGCGCATGTTCCTGATCGCTCCCAAGCTCGATGGCAATGAAGCAAAGGACCGGGAACCCGCCAGCCGGGTTGCCTTTGCCTTCAATTGACCGCCGGCGCCACGCCGGCAACTGCGCAATAACCGGCGCGCCGGCGTGCAAATCCTGCCCAGGCTTGCGCTGGCGCAGTTGGCCTTCCCGGCATCCGTATAGGATTCGATGAAGTTATTCCAGTGCAATGTTCATTGCCCGAAATTGACCCCGGCTTTGCCGTCATTGATCCCCAGGCCTCACATGAAATCGACCAGCTTCATTTTCCAGATCATCCATAGCGTCATGGCGCTGCTGTTCAGCTGCTCGGCACTGCTGCTGATCTTCATATCGGCGCGCATGGGCTGGGAAGCGATTGCCGGCGGCGCCGACGTCGGTGCGGCACAAGCGATCATCGAAGCGGTCGGCCTGCTGGCAGCGGCCGTGGTGGCGCTGCAGATTGCCGAAACCATCGTCGAGGAAGAAGTCGTGCGCGATGCCGACATCAGCGCACCGACGCGCGTGCGCCGCTACCTGTCGCGCTTTTTCGTGGTGGTGATCGTGGCCCTGGCGATAGAAGGCCTGGTTGCCACCTTCAAGGCCCTGCACGAGAAACCTGCCGATCTGCCGTATGCGGCCATCATCATCGTCGCAGTCGGCATCTTGCTGGCGGCCTGGGGCGTGTTCATCTATTGCAACCGCTTTGCCGAAGAGCTGGAACCGGAAGCGATGAAGGATGCCAAGCAGGAAGACCACAAGATCAGGTAGAGCGCAGCCAGTGCCGCTGCCACAGTGGGCGTAGCGCCGATTGCGTAGCTCCAATTGCGTAGCGCCGATTCTGTAGCACCGATGCAGCGCCGGCCGCAATACCCGGCGCCGTCACTTCGACAAGCCTGCCTCCAGCAAGTCGATTTCGCGCACCAGCTTGCGATGCACATCGTCATCGATATCATGAGTGCGGCGCAGGGCAAACAATTTGTCGCGCGCAGCACGCAAGCCTTCGACACGCAGGTCGCGTTCCATCTGCAGCTGCCGCTTGGCCGGTGCAGCCTCATGGTGCTCGCCTTCGGCATCACCGTCGATCAGGTGGCGGCGGTAATTTTCCAGCACATTGTGGGCCGCCTGATTGCGCAAGCCAGGTGCTTCGTCGCCTGACAACGGGCCGGCGGCCAGCGCTTCCACGCGATCGATGGCAGCTTGCGCAGCAGCGTGGCGGGCGCGGCCTTCGGAGGCACCCAGCGGCAATTGCGGCAAATCCACAAGCCCGCGTGCCAGCACCGGCAAAACGATGCCGGCGGTGATGAGCGAAAACAGGATCACGCCCATGGCCAAGATGATGGCCAGCTCGCGGGTCGGAAAGGCACTGCCGTCATGCATCAGCGAGGGCAGCGTCAGGATGCCGGCCAGCGTGATGGCGCCGCGCACGCCGGAAATCGAAATCACCGCCAGAAGCCGTGCATGCGGTTCGGGTTGCCGGTGTCCCGCTGCCGATGCACTCAGCAGCGTCAGGCGCATCGATATCCATACCCAAAGCGCGCGCAGCAGTGCCAGCACCAGCGTGATGGAAACGATGTAGCCCAGCAGATGCCAGGCCGTGCGCGCCCCGCCGGCGCGGCTGATCTCGGGCAGATGCGCCAGCAACACCGGCAACTGCAGGCCGAGCAGGATGAAAATGATGCCGTTGAGGGAAATCTGCACCGTATCCCAGACCGCGCTGCGCAGCATGCGGGTATCGGCTTGCGGGCGCACCGACAGCTCGACATAGTGCATGGCAAAACCAGCGGTGGCTGCTGCCAGGATGCCGGAAACCTGCAGATGCTCGGCGACCATGTAGGAGGCAAATGGAATCAGCAGGCTGACCAGCATCTGGATGGCCGGCTCTTCGCCGGCATGCCGGATGAGCAGCTGATTGATGCGCGCAATCAGCCAGGTAACCAGCAAACCCGTGACCAGGCCGCCGCCGGCCACCAGCAGGAAGGACCAGGAGGCTTCGATGATGGAGAAGTGGCCGGACAAGGCAGCAGCGACGGCAAAACTGAAACCCACCAGGCCGGTGGCATCATTGAACAGCGCTTCGCCTTCGAGGATGTGCAGCAGGCGCGCCGGCAATGGGGCCGACGCCGTCATGGCACCAAGCGCCACCGGATCGGTGGGCGAGAGAATGGCTGCCAGGGCGAAGGCCACCGCCAGCGGCATGGCGGGAATGAGCCAATGGACAAAAAAGCCGACACCGACGACGGTGAATACCACCAGTCCGATGGCCAGTGACAGAATCACCTTCCAGTCGCGGAAAAATGCCCCTTTGGGCATGCGCCAGCCATCGAGGAACAACAGTGGCGGAATGAACAGCAGCAGGAACAGCTGCGAGTCGAACGCCACCTTGACACCGCACCAGGACAGCGCCGCGCCCAGCGCAATCTGCAGCAGCGGCAAGGGAAAGCGGCTTGGCAGCAGGCGCGCACAAATGGTGCTGGCGACGACGCAAGCGAGCAGCAGCAAGACTGTGGAAACAATATCCATGTAAAAAATCCAGGCAAGAGAGGCGGTACTGCGTCGGGCTTGGCAGGCACGGCCAAGGCTGTCCTGCCAGGCATGCGGCAAAGGTTTGTCATTCTACAAAGAAACGCCGCCTGCGCATCGCGCAAGCAGCAAGCAGCAAGCGGCAAGCGGCAAGCAGGACGCAGCAAGCTATAAATCTGATCAGATTTGGACCGGCCACCGGCATGCGATAAAATAGCCGCTCCATTCACCGCGCCCTGCCAGCATCAAGACCCCCGGCGAGTTGACGCTTCCCTGCGCCCGCCCAAGCCTTGCGCCCCCAGCCAGCCTGACCATGCCGATGCGCTTTTCCCGCCTCCCTTCCCTGCGCTTGCGCACGCTTCTGCTGCGCTATCCAGTGGCCATCGTGGGGGGAACGGTGCTGCTCACGCTGAGCATGCTGGCCTTGTTTACCCACATCGTGCTGCAGGAGCGCCAGTCGCTTTCCGACCATGCCATTGCCCAGGCCGACAATCTTGGCATGCTGGTCGAGCGCGAAGTCACGCGCACCTTCCAGCAGGTGGACCTGTCACTGCAGGCGGTGGTGGAGAATGCACTCGATCCGGTGGTGCGCGCCATGCCGGTTACCTACCGCCGCAATCTGCTGTTCGACCGCGCCACCACTGCGGGCCGATATCTCGGCTCCATGCTCTACATCGATGCCAAGGGCGATATCGTCGACGACTCCAATGTCGCCGGCACCCGGCATGCCAACTTTGCCGACCGCGACTGGTTCAAGGTCCACAAGGCACGCGACGATGAAGGCCTGTTCATCAGTGCACCCTATTTTTCCCGTCTGCGCGATGGCGCGCATTCGATTGCCCTGAGCCGGCGCATCAATCATCCGGACGGCAGTTTTGCCGGCGTCGCGATTGCCGCCATCAAGCTCGATTATTTCACCGCACTGCTCGATGGCGTCACCCTGGGGAGCCTGGGGGCAATGACGCTGCTCAAGGAGGACGGCACCGTGTTGATGTACCCGGGGAATAATGCGCTGATTGGCAAGAACGTCAAGACCAGCGTCAACTTCGCCCGCTTCATGCGCCATCGCGAGCACGCGTTCTACGGATACAGTGCCATCGACAATGTGCGGCGCCTGTTCGTTTTTCGCAAGTTTGCCGAGCTGCCGATGGTGATGAGCATTGCACCCAGCGAGCAAGACATTTTCCTGTCATGGCAACGGCAAACGCGCTATACGGCAGTGTTTGTCGTCCTGCTGGCCACGGCGCTGATTGCACTGTCGGTATTTCTGTCGGCAACCTTCAAGAGCCGCCTGCGCATCGAAGCGGAACTGCGCCAGCTTTCCGGTACCGATAGCCTGACCGGCTTGAGCAACCGGCGCACGCTGGACCAGGCCATACGCGACGAATGGTCGCGCGCCCGGCGCACCAACCTGCCGCTTTCGGTCCTGTTCATCGATATCGACCGTTTCAAGGCCTACAACGACACCTACGGCCATCACCATGGCGACACAACCCTGGCGGCCGTCGCCGGCGCCATTGCCAGCTGCAGTTTGCGCCCGTCGGACGTGGTTGCGCGGTTCGGCGGCGAAGAGTTTGTCGTGCTGCTGCCTGCGACCGATGGACCTGGCGCCGGCCATCTTGCCGCGGCAATTCATGGCGCCGTCGAAAAGCTGGACATCACCCACAAGGCCAGCGAATTTCATCATGTCACCGTCAGCATCGGCATTGCCACCAGC
>JBPBPY010000078.1:0-5551 GCA_050954505.1 Janthinobacterium lividum | reverse complement strand
TCTCGCTGGTGCACCCTTGGCACAGGGTAACAATCGCACCCTGTTGACGGAATACAATAACAACGGGCAAGTCAGTACAGTCGTTCAGCCACAGGGCTGGACCTACGATAGCAATGCAGCGGCCGGGCAGCAGTACGCTGTTGCGAGCAAGACTACACAACATACCTACAATGCGTTTGGCGATCTGGTTCGCGTCAATGAGTTGGTCAATGCGGTTGCCAATACGTGGCGTTCCACCAACCACTATGTGGATTTGAACGGCAACGCCATTGCAAGTGTCGACGCACTTGGCTATTTGACGACGCAAACGTTTGACGCCACCGGGAACATCACCTCGAAAACAGAATTTGCCACTGCCATCGCTGGCTGGAACGGCTTGTCTGCGCCGGCCTCGCCGCCGTCTGCAGTGCAGTCAGCCAACGACCGGCGCATGGATTACCGCTATGATCTGAACAACCGGAAAACTTCAGAAAACCAGCATCAAGTCATCTACAGCGATGCATCGAATGGAACCACCGCAGCGCCGGCCAATCCAGGTACGACATTTGGCTATGATGCGGTAGGGAATTTGACCCGAACCACGGATGCCACGGGTGCGGCAACCTACACCTATTACGATGCGCTCGGACGCGTCTTTGCAGTAGCCGCGCCCGCACGCCAAAGCACGATCGACGGTGCCCCGGTTATTCCGTTGACAGTGTTCTATCGTGATGCCTACGGCAATGTGGTACTGCAAACAGAATTCGCCAATGGCACGACAAGCGCAACAGAATCCGCCTTTGGTCTGTTGAGCGGCAGCAGCAGTGACCGCTCCACGGTGTCGCAATATGACCGCTTTGGTCATGTAACACAATAACGGATGCGGCCGGCGCGAACAACTACAACTCGTATTACGCCAATGGCCTGTTGGCCAAACACTGGCAGTCGGTGTCGGATACCAGCGGGGCGACAACGACGCTGTTCCAGACTTATCAATATGACAGACTGGGTCAGCAAACCCATGAGATCGAAGCCGGACCTGCAGGATTGATCGATACGGCAACTGAATACAACGCCTTTGGCGAAGTCATTCGCCAGGGGACCAATAATGGTCGCCAGGCGTATTTTGACTACGATTATGCGGGCAACCTTTGGCGCACCAACAGCGGTGATGGCGTTGACAAGGTTTTCATGGTCGACCTGCAAGGCAACGTGACCGCCAAAATGATCAGCACCGGCATTGGTGGTGGCAACATCGATCTGAAATCGTTTGTGTCGGTCGACCAGATCGCAGGCTTGACGGATCTGAACCGAACCGACACGCGTCATGATCTGCTCGGCCGCGTTGTGCAGCAGTCCGAGGGGCAGCGGCTCGATGTGGAAGGCGGCGTGCTGGCGCGCGCGGGCTTCACCCATGCAAACATCCTGTCTTCTGCGTCCCCACTGTTTGGTGAAAGTGGCGTGACGGGATTTGCAGGCACGAATACCGTGGCCTTCACATGGGCTTCCCTGGCTGCATTGGGTAGTGGCGATATCAAGGTTTCCTTCCAATACACAACACTGGCATTTCAGGACATCGTCCGCTATGACGAAGCAGGCAATCCAGTATATGCCGGCACGACGTATGACGAAGGCAGAAATCCCGTTGACAGCCCGGCCAGCATGCATGCTGGTGAAACCCGCGCAATGACGCAAAATTTCACAGCCGATGAGGCCGCCTCGGGGGTGACATTCAATTGGTCCGATGCACGCGGCAATCTCAACGGTGGCATCAATCGGGTGACCCGGCTGACCATCCTGAAAATGGATGTGAATGGCAATTGGCAGCAGATTGTCAATACAGACAGCCTTGGCTATGCAGGCAATTCCATTGAAGTGACGGCGCTGGCCGATCCAGCTACGGTCACGCAACTGCAGTTGCGCTGGCTTGGCTTTACTGGTGAGGATGGCTGGACCAATGTGCCGTTAATCAACTACGGCAATGTCTTGCGGTATGACGCCAGTCATGATGGTGTCGGGAATTATGAATATCGCTTGCTGACGACCGCACCCGGCAATCCCGCACGCATGACCAGTACCGGGACCATTGGTCTGGTTTCAAAACCCTTGGCGGGGATTGTCATCCCGCTGACCTTCGGTCCGGCTGGTCATGGCATCCTGGCTTGGGCAAGCCAGGATGCACGCATTGATCAGGTGTTCCGTATTCGACCCGTTGGCGGTCGCGATGCGGACAGCCGTGTCATTGCGGTGCGTGGAAATGGTTACGATGGCGTTGATCTATCCAATCTCGCAGCAGGGACGTATGAATATGAGCTGCTCTGGTCGCACGCCGGGGAGGGTTCTCCTTACGCACATGCGCTGGGTCGACTGACAGTTGAACCGCCCATACCTCCTCGGTGGGTGCCGCCGGTTGGTTTGCCTGCGTTTTCGGAAGTGAGCGTTGATACCGGGACTGTCGGCGGGACCATCGTCGGTGTGGACGAAGACAACAACCCGGTGTATTCCGGCGGCACGACGGTGACCAGTCTGCAATGGCTAATGCCGGCCAACGCGGCGGCGACGGTGTTCCAATATCGTCTGGCAGGCAGCAGCACATGGGCGACCCTGCCGGTGACAAACCTTGGCGCAGCGCTCGATGAATCCGGCAACCCCGTCCACTTCGATGAGAGCGGCAATGCGGTGTCGGGACATCAGCAAGCCAACGTCGGCGTTTTGGCGGCGGGTGTCTACGACTATGAGGTGTTGGTCAGTCCACCGGGCAGCAGTACGCCGGATCGTCACAGTATTGGCCAATTTACCGTTTACGGCCCCGGCTCAGGCCATTACGAGACGCGGCAGGTGCAGGTTCAGGTGCCGGTAACGGTAACACCGCCCGATGTAAGCAATTACATCATTGGCTACACCGGCTCTGGGCCAACGTATGGTCCACCAGTGGTGGTGGGTTATGACGGTGCGGGCAATCCCGTGTTTGGCCAGGGCTATGGCCGCGACGTCACGGCTCGTGATGAAGCGGGCAATGCACTGAAGTATGGCCCGGTCCACGCAATTGCCTACACGGTTTATCACACCGAGACGGTAACGGTCAGCGTACCTGTTCAGGTCGCGGTGGGACAGTCACCTGTCTATGTACGAGACGAATCCGGCAGTGTCATCTACGAGACAGTGCAGCAAACCCAGTATCGGGTACGTCAGCAGCCCATCCACGAAACCCGTTCGCGTCCGCGGGAAGTGTCCTACCAGGTCCGTGTCCAGGACGGTCCGATCATCCTGGGCGTGGATGAAGGCGGCACGCCGATTTACCAAACCACGGAAACGGGTGGGATCGCCTTTTATTCCCACTACGAGACCTATTCCTACACCACTTATGATCATTACGAAGTTGTGGTGGGCTACTACGACGAATACTACCCGGTTCAGGTGTCCGTTACACAGCCAGTGTATGCGCGCGATGAAAGCGGAAATATTGTCTACCAAACCGATTATCAAACCCGGTACCAAAACCAGACCAGGCAGGTACAGGTCGGCGTCACTGTCACGCCAACCGATCCGTCACAGTATGTCATCAGCAGTCATTCCGGGGTACCCGAGTATGGCCCGCCGGTTGTGGTTGGCACCGATGAAGACGGCCACACTGTCTATGGACAGGGGTATGGGCTGGTCAATGGCGTCGTGCAGGCCATTCCGTATACGGTCTATCAACCGCAGTACCACGATGAGAGTGTATGGGTTCCAGGTAGTACGCCGCCTGCGACCGTGATCAACCAGACACCGGTCTACCGGCCTGGCTACACCATCAATGGACAGCCGGCCCAGTATGCCGCCACCAGTACCAATGCCAATGGCGTCGCAGCAGTGACGCAAAGTGATTTGCTTCCTGTGCAAGACGTTAACATGGCACAAAGCGCGTTATGGCTGCGGCCAGTCATCAACCAGACGGTTGATCGTTGGGGCAATGTCACGCAAATCAACGACGCGCGCTCCATCGGCTGGAACACCACGTATCTCTACAACGCCAACAATCAATTGATCCGGGAAACCCGGCCGGACGCGAATGGCAACCTCTCCGCCGACTCGGCCGTTACCGACATTTATTACGACCGCCTGGGGCGGCAGGTTGCCGTGCGCGACGCCAACGGCAATGTCAACGGCACAATCCATGATGCAGCAGGCAACCTGATCCAGGAACGTCATGCCGACGGCGGCGTGATCACCTATTCCTACAATGTGTTTGGGGATCGCACACGTAGCGTCGATGCAATGGGTCATGTCACTGACTACATTCATGACAAGATGGGGCGGCTGACGCAAACCCGCCGCTATGGTGCCGAGATCTTTGCGGTGGACGGCAATAACAACCTGCAGGCGGTGCGCGCAGGCACGCTTGCGGAATCGTCCACCTATGACCAGGCGGGGCGCAAGCTGACCGCAACGGATGGAAACGGCGACACCGTTACCTACAGCTATGACCGTCAGGGCAACATCACCCGTATTCGTCAAGCCTCGGGTCGCAGTACCGTCATGGCCTACGACAACATGGGCAACAAGGTCAGTGAAACCGACGGCAATGGCTACACGGCGACGTGGACCTACAGCCATTTTGGCCAGCTGCAGGGCCATACGGATTTGAGCGGTGTGTCGTACACCTACACCTATGACAATGCCCGGCAGCTTACCCGCCAGGCCAGTGGTCATGGCCAGAATCTGCGTTACAGCTACGATGCGGCGGGGCAGGTGGTGCGCATCGATGATCTGGCCACCGGCCAGACCACGCTCTACAGCTATGACCTGGCGGGCAACCACGTCCGGGAAAAAACCATCAGCGCCGGCACCGTGGTGCAAGACAACAGCCTGGGTTACGACGCCCTGGGTCGACTGCGGTATGTTGCCGATGGCCGTGTCAACATCCTGATGTATTACGATCGTGCGGGCAACCGAATCCGTATCTTCAGCCATGTCATCAATACCCTGCCCACGCTCAACAGTGCCGATATTCAGCACGACAGCGACCGCTACTTTGCATATGACGCCATGAATCGCCAGACCTTGGTCGATGGGGTCGACAGTTCCGGTGCAATCAATGCAGCACAAGGTCATCGCATTACCTACGATGCCAATGGCAACCGCTTGACCGATACCAGCTGGGGTACGCATGTCAGTGCCACTGAGGTCATTACGGGGCATGAGACGCATAGCGAGTATGTCATGGTGGGCGTGAGCGAATGGACGCCGCAATATGGGTATGTGGATACCACCGTGCCGGTCTACAGCACCAGTTACACCGCCAGCCAGGGTGAAAGCACCGAGTCCTATCATTACGACTCGCTCAACCGTCTGCAGGAGGTCAAGCGCGACGGCACAATGGTTGACACGCGTTTCTATGACGGCGCCTCGCGCGTCGTGCAGACGGGGCCGAACGGCACCTTGCCGCAGGCTTATGTCGCAGCCCTCAACGGCACCACCAGCACAGGAGCGACGGCGGCCGGTCTGGGCACCGAAACGCGTACCAACCGCTACAACCAGGATGGCCAATTGGTGCACCAGGTGGTGCGCAAAAGTGATAATGCGGCCAAAT
>JBPBPY010000008.1:0-5561 GCA_050954505.1 Janthinobacterium lividum | reverse complement strand
CATTCATGAGCGCTGCCAGTAACGGGTTCTGGCGTCCACCGTATTTTGTGGCCGATTGTGCTGGTTTTGGAGTCAGGCCCAGCCCTGTGCGAGCCTCGATTCTACGCGGCTTCTAATCGGTTTACAATTTGCCCGCCACGGACCTATTTGATTTTCAACAAGCTCGAAAAAAGACAGAGCGCCTGACCAGTTGCGCAAACAACTGGCCAAGCCTCAAATCACTGCGCGAACAGTGAATCAAGCCAGGGCTCTGCCACCTCCGGAGGCGGCGTGAGTCTAGCATAAAAAAGGTTCACAATGGCAACTCCTATCATTCCATGGATCGGGGGCAAACGTCGCCTGGCCGATCGTCTTATTCCTCAATTCCCATCCCACACCTGCTACGTCGAAGTTTTTGCCGGCGGCGCTGCCTTATATTTCATGCGGCCGCCGGCGGAAGTTGAGGTAATCAACGACGTCAATGGCGAGCTGGTCAATTTATATCGGGTGGTAAAAAATCATCTCGAAGAATTCGTCCGGCAATTTAAATATGCGTTATCCAGTCGTGACGTTTTTAAGTGGCTTCAGGAAACCCCACCTCACACACTTACCGATATCCAGCGAGCAGCACGGTTTTTCTACCTGCAGCAGCAAGCGTTCGGTGGCAAAGTTAGCGGTCAAACCTTTGGCACGGCTACGACCGCACCGCCCATCAATTTACTGCGCATCGAAGAAAACCTTTCGGCCGCCCACCTTCGACTGTCGAGCGCCTACATCGAGAATCTTGACTGGGCTAACTGCATCGAGCGCTACGACAGGCCGCACACTTTTTTCTATATGGATCCGCCGTATTGGGAAACGGAAGGGTACGGCGTGGGGTTCGGCCTGGAGCAGTACGAGAAAATGGCCGACATGTTGCGCCGCTTGAAAGGCAAAGCGATCATCAGCCTGAATGAGCATCCTGACATCCGCAGGATTTTCGCCGGTTTTGAGATCGATGCAGTACCGCTGCAGTACACCGTCGGTGGCGGCGGAAAAGCCGTCGACAGGATTGAGTTAATCATTTACAGCTGGGATAGATCTCTAGACCCGGTAGGACTTTTCTGACCAAGAAACGAGGTTGGGAATTACGAAATTGAAAGAACTTCGCTTCGCAGGTTTAAAACGGACACGAGAGGTTTCATTTTAAACTTGCGAACGAGCATTTTTCTTTAAAAATATTGGCGCGATCCAACGGACCTTGCTGAATCCCTTGATTATCAGAAGGTTTTATAGATGCGCCGCGACACGGCTATTACATTTCACCCACCGCTACGCAACGGAATAACATTTGTTGCAGTTGGTTCGCCATTCTCACAAGCGACTACGAAGGCTGCCCACTTTTCTAAAGCCTGCCTACGCTCTGGTATTTCCTCGCGGACATCGTAAATTCCTTCCATCCCCTTTAGCGTGTGGTTAAGCGCAATTTCGGAAATGTCCCGAGAGATGCCCATATTCCGCATATGGCCTTTCGCTGTGCTTCGAGTGTCATGGGGTGTGAAACGGCGCACGGAGATATCGCCACGCTCAAAAGCCCGCTTGAAAGCAGCCCACAAAGTCGTTTCGCCGACATGCGGCAATCCGCGGCGCACACGCCGCTCAACCCGAGCTGGCAGCACCCATTCCGATTCGCCAGCTAGCTCTTGCAGTTGGCGAAACCATTTCACCACAGCCGGAACGAGTGGTACCATAAATCCATTCCTGGTTTTCACCACGTCGTCTGGAACCCACCAGGTGCCACGTTTGAGATTTACGTGCTCCCATTTTGCCTTCGCTAACTCCACCGATCGAACGCACGTCACGAGCAATATTCGAAAGGCGAGGGCATTTTCCATTCCAATTTCATCGATACCGGAAAGCACCACCCGCAACTCATCCTCGTCCAGCATTACCCGCTTTCGGACAACTGGGCGGTCTCCCAACATCGCCACCAAGCTAATTCCACCGCAGGGGTTGATCGAAATAATCTGTAAACCGTTTGCATGGTCGAACAGTTGGGAAGTTGCCGTTAAGATTCTTTTGCTAATGGTCCAGGATCGCTTCGCGCCTTTAATCATATGAACGATATCGAGGGGTGTTACTTCAGAAACTTTCCTTTTGCCAAGTTTTGGCTCGATTACTTGGTCAAAGTCGTAGTTTCGATACTTGATTGTTCCTGGCGCAAACGATCCTAGAGTAAGGCGCTTCAGCTTGTAATCGTCGAGGAGCATTTTCATCGTCCAATCTCCAGCGGAACGAGTTTTGGCTTTTTGTTTGTTCTCGGCCGGATTGTCTCCATTGTCTATTTCGACTCTTAGCTCGCGTGATTTTTTCCTTGCAGCGGCCAAAGGTAAATCAGGGTAATTGCCAATGGTTAATTCCTTACGCCGACCGGCACCCATGCGATAGCGGAGAACCCATGTCGCAGTCCCGCTTTTCGACAGGGTGAAAGTTAGGCCGTGCCCGTCGGATTTGGCGATAGGTTCGCCCTGTTTGATCCAGTGCTTAATCTGCAGGTCGTCGAGGAGGTGGGAAAGCTTCGCCATCTTTTCTTTCAGAGGGTGGGTAGCGAGAGCCTATTTTTTTTCTAGCTACCCACCTAGCTACCCATTTTCGGGCAATGTCCTGGCATTGTATGCAACAACTTGACACAGTGACATAGGCGCGCGCCCTATGAAAAATCATTATTTGATGCACTAAGGAATGCTATGCAACACTAATTGAGTTTGCAGGTGGCGATCTTCATATTTTGTCAGGCTCCGGGCTGCTGGCGGGGTGGCGGGCGTTTGCCAGGAATTTCGCATGCTGGCGACCCTCCTGGCAACCTGCATGCTTGTGTGCAGGATGCGTCACCCGAGAATAGGACGCATCTTACCTCACTCGTCACCTGGCCGGCTTGCAACGAACGGCAAGGGCTTCGCTGCCGGTCATCTGCAGGCTGCATCAATACCGCACGCAATGCGCGCAAGCCGGCAAGCGCGTGGGTTCTGCCTTCCCGGCCGCATTGCCGGCTGGTGCGAAGTCCTGGACTGCACGGTTGGCAAGCATGCCGGTCTCCAGAATGAAACCGCTCAATCGTCATGATCGTCTGCACTGCCTGCGGGCGCATCGGCATCGATGAGAAACCGGTGATGCAGCTGGTCGCCGGTATCGTAATAGGAAAACACCGTACGCAACCGGGTGCCGGTATTGAGCAGGAATTCACCTTCATGCCCCGACTCGGACAAGGCAGAGATGTCCGCGCCTTTTCTGGTCAGGATGATCATCAGCGTACCGGCACCGGCAATATAACCGTTGGCCTTGTTTACCGCGACTTCGCGTTTGATACTGGTGGACTGGAACGCTGGATCGATGTAGTCCTCGCCAACCACAAAGGCCTCGGCCGGATCAGGCCGCTTCTCCGACGCGCTCGGCAGATAAGGGATGCCGCGATACAGCAGCTTCAACTGCCGCCCCTGCGCTGCCTCGAGTTTTGCAATCGCCGACTGTATCAGCCACATCGTGGGCTGCAGCTTGCGGTCGAGGTTGCCGCTGCGAATTTCCCGGTTCAAGCGCGAACTGAACTTGGTATATTCGTAGACCGCCATATCTTCCGAGCGGTACAGGAAATCGGCCGGAGACTGCCGCGCGGCGCGGTTTTGCAGCGTTGGCTGGAATGGCGGCGCCAGACCCAGACCCGGCAGCCCGGGAGGGCTGGAACGTGACCTGCGTTGTGCCGCGCTGGCGGGGACAGTCCGGCGCGGTGGATCCTGCTTCACCCGCGGCAATTGCGAAGGCTGGCGCGCCACGGTTATCTGCAGCAAGTGCAGCATCGGCAGCATTCACCGCACTGGCCACACTCACCGCATCCACCGCATTCACTGCATTCACCGCATTCACTGCATTCACCGCATTAACCCCCTCGATAGAATCGACTGCGGTTGCAGGGCTAGCGGCAGCGCGCCCCACCGCGCGTGGCATCGGCGGTGCCGCCGTGGCGCTGTCAGCGTTTGCTCGGCCCGCCAGTGGTTCTGGCTGCGCAGGTGCACCCGTTCGCATGGCGGGGAATAACTTCATCTTCGATTCGGTTCATGGTTTGGTGCAGGCATACCCCATGAGTGGTGGCTGCGCAGCTTTGGTTCGTCCCTGGCCCGAATCTTGTCCTCGCTACCCATACGCGCGTTCGCCTTGCACCGCCAGCAGCCCGACGCAACAATGCCCGCCAGGGCGGGCATTGTCTGCTTTGCCGGGAAGCTGGCCAGCGGGCATCGGTGCTGCATCGAAGCCCTGGTCCGCTGCCGGCCTATTTCACTGCGGCGGCCTGGGCGCGGTTGAGCAGGAAGGTGGTCAGCAATGGCACTGGCCGTCCGGTCGAACCCTTGGCAGCGCCGCCTTTCCATGCCGTGCCGGCGATATCGAGATGTGCCCAGGTGTACTTGCGGGTATAACGTTCCAGGAAACAGGCCGCGGTAATGCTGCCACCGGGCGATCCACCGATATTGGCCATGTCGGCAAAATTCGATTTCAGCTGTTCCTGGTAGGCGTCCTCGATCGGCATGCGCCAGGCGGTGTCTCCCGAGGCTTTGCCGGCCTTGAGCAATTCATCGGCCAGGCCGTCGTGGGCCGCGTCGTGACGGGTAAACAAACCGGAGTTGTGATGGCCCAGCGCAGTGATGCAGGCCCCGGTCAGGGTGGCGATGTCGACCACCGCGGCAGGCTTGAAGCGCTCGACATAGGTCAGCGCATCGCACAGGATCAGGCGGCCTTCGGCATCGGTATTCAAGACTTCGATGGTCTGGCCCGACATCGAGGTGACGATGTCGCCAGGGCGCGTGGCTGTACCGGAGGGCATGTTCTCGCAGGTCGGGATCACGCCGATGACATTGAGCTTGAGCTTCATTTCGGCAATGGCGCGGAAGGTGCCCAGCACCGAGGCTGCGCCGCACATATCGTATTTCATTTCATCCATGGCGCTACCGGGCTTGAGCGAGATGCCGCCCGAATCGAAGGTGATGCCCTTGCCGACCAGGACGGTGGGCGCCTCCTTGGACTTGCCGCCCATGTGCTTGAGAACGATGAACTTCGGCGGCTCTTCGCTGCCATGGGTAACCGAGAGGAAACTGCCCATTTTCAATGCCTGCAGCTGCTTGCGGTCGAGCACCTCGATGCCGAGCTCGTATTGCTTGGCCAATTTCTTGGCGGTGTTGGCCAGATAGGTCGGTGAGCAGACATTGGGCGGCAGGTTGCCGAGGTCCTTGGTCAATTCCATGCCATTGGCCAGTGCCACGCTCTGGCCCAGCGCTGTCTTGGCGGCAGCGGCTTGTGCGGTGTCGACGGCGTAGGCAATCTTGCGCACGCCGGTGGGCGCCGGTTCCTTCTTGCTCTTCATTTCATCGAAGCGGTAAGCGCCGTCGCGTGCGGCCAGCACCAGGCAACGCAAGGCGAAGTCGACCGCCCGTTCCTTGACTTGGACCATGGCCAGCGTGACCACTACATCGCTGGCGCCCAAGGTCGCCAGCACGCGTGCCGTAGCCGTCGCAGCGGTGCCGAAATCCTTGGTCGAAACCGGTTCTTCCTTGCCCAGT
>JBPBPY010000515.1:0-5573 GCA_050954505.1 Janthinobacterium lividum | reverse complement strand
TGGCGGCTATGCTGCTTCCTGCGGTGACAAGATCTGGTACGTACATCCTTACCAGCTCAGTCACACCGATTATTTTGCCGCCGTGTTCCGCCAGCTGTGGCGCGAACTGGGCGGCACATTCAGCGGCCAGGTGCGCGATGGCCTGGTGCCGGCCGGTGCGCGTGCTGTAACGAGCTGGGATTCGCCGACCTTGCCCGACATTATCCGGGACATCAACAAGTACAGCAATAATGTCATGGCGCGCCAGCTGCTCATGAGTCTGTCGGCTGAGACGCTGAAGCTGCCCGGCAGTCCGGAGCGGGGCGGACGGGCGGTGAAGTCGTGGCTGGCCGGCAAAGGCATCGAGGCGCCGGAGCTGATCATCGAGAATGGCTCGGGCCTCTCGCGCATTGAACGCATTTCGGCGCGCACCATGGGGCTGGTGCTGGGCGCTGCCTTCCAGTCGCCGACCATGCCGGAATATTTGTCGTCGCTGCCGCTGGCCGGTTATGACGGCACCATGCGAACGCGGCTGAAGAACCGCAGCGTGGCCGGCAATGCGCATGTCAAGACCGGCAGTCTCGATGCGGTGCGCGCAATTGCCGGCTATGTGCTGGCAGCGTCCGGCAAACGGTATGTCGTGGTGTGTCTTGTCAATCATCAAAACGCACCAGCGGCCGGGCCGGCAAATGACTTGCTGCTGCAGTGGGTCTACGAAAATGGCTGAAGCCGATTTCAGCGCTGTGCCGGCCCCCTTAGATCATCAAGGGGGCATTCGACAATTCATTGGGCCGTGCGCCAGTGGCAGGCAGGCATAGGGCCAGCATGTCGCCGAGTTGATCGAGCGCCGCGTTGACCGCACCCGGATGGTCGTGGCGTGCAAAGCCATCGGCCATGGTCTGGCAGACTGCCTGCCATTGGTCGGCATGCAGCAAACGCTGGACGCCACGGTCGGCAATCAGTTCCACCCGGTGGTCTGCCAGGTTCACGTAGACCAGGATGCCGCAATTTTCTTCCGTATCCCAGATGTGATGAAAGGCAAACAGTTCGCGGGCGCGCTGGCGCGCGCTCATGCCGGCCAATGCATCCCGCAACGACAGCGCTGGTTCGATCACCAGGCGCACTTCGGCGCGGTGGCGTTGTTCACCACGCGCGATGGTTGCCTGGATGGATTTCAGCGACGCAGCGGGAAAGGCGCGGCGTGCATGGCGGCGCGTGATGATCAGGTGACGCATGATCCGATGCAGCATGTTCATTACCAGTTCCCCGAGGCGCCGCCGCCATCAAAACCGCCACCGCCGCCGGAAAATCCGCCGCCTCCACCGCCGCCGAACCCTCCGCCTGCACCGCCAAACCCGCCGCCACTGCCGCCGCGTCCAAGTGCATTGCCAATGCCGCTGCCGATGATGACACCGGCAGCGCGGCCCCAGCCGTTGCTGTCGAGCCGGTTGCGGCCACCTCCGCGGCGCGCCAGCACGGTGCCGACAAAAATCAGCACGATGAACAGGATCGGCAGCCAGCCCGGTTCGTCATCGTCGAGCGGTGCCTGGGTGCGCTGCTGCGGCGCCGGAAGTTTTTCCTGGTCGAGCAAGGCGGTAATGGCGGAGACGCCGGCAGCCAGGCCGCCGTAAAAATCACCTTGGCGAAAATGCACAGCGATGGTGTCTTCGAGTATGCGTTTGGACTGTGCATCGGTCAGCGACCCCTGTACGCCACGTCCGGCTTCGATGCGCAGGCGCCGCAATGCAGCGGGATTGTCCTTGGCGACGATCAGGATGACGCCATCATCGATGCCTTTGCGGCCCAGCTTCCAGGCATCCGCTACCCGTATGCCGTATTGCTCGATGGCTTCCGGCGCAGTGCTGCCTACCAGCAGGACCGCGACCTGGCCACCGCTGCGCTGTTCATATTCCGTCAGGACGGCGTCGAGCGCAGTGCGCTGCTTGGCGTCAAGCAGACCGACGGTGTCGACCACATGGGCCGACAATGGCGGAATTGCCGCAAATGTCTGAGCCAGTGCCGGCAGCACACACAGCGACAGGGCCAGCGTCAGCACCATTTTCATCAGCGCCGGTAAAAGCGGCGGTGACATCGGCAACATCGGCGACTGTGGGCGCTGATGTAGCAGCTGATCGAGAGGGATGGCGCTGCCGGTTTTGCCAGGGTGGGCGTGGCGACGCAGGGAAGAACGCCCGTTCAATGCCGGACCGCACGCAAGACTGCGCAGGCCCGGCACCAGCCAAGCCGCATCGATGTGCCCGGAACGACCAGCGACGGTCATGAGGCTATTTCCCGAAATTGACAGCCGGGGCTGTCGAGATGGCTTTTTCATTTTCCACCGTGAAGCTCGGACGCACCTTGTAGCCAAACATCTTGGCGGTCAGGTTGGTGGGAAAACTGCGTGCCAGCACGTTGTATTCCTGAACGGATGCAATATAGCGTTGGCGCGCAACCGTGATGCGGTTTTCCGTGCCTTCAAGCTGCGACTGCAGGTCGCGGAACAAGCCATCCGCTTTCAATTGCGGATAATTTTCCGACACCGCCAGCAGGCGCGAAAGTGCGGAACTGAGCTGACCCTGTAGCTGCTGAAATTTCGCCAGGGCCTGAGGATCGTTCAATACCTCGGGCGTGATCTGGAAACCACTGGCGGCCGCACGTGCCCGGGTCACGGCTTCCAGCGTTTCCTTCTCATGCGAGGCATAGCCCTTCACGGTATTGACCAGGTTGGGCACCAGGTCAGCGCGGCGCTGGTACTGGTTGACGACCTCGCCCCAGGCGGCCTTGGTCGCTTCGTCCTTGCCCTGGAAGTCGTTGTAGCCGCAGCCGCCCAGCAGGGCCAGCAAGAGCGCCAGCAGCGCCAGTTTGAAAAATTTTGTCATCATGGTTCCTGAATGGTTTGAATGGATTGTGCGCTTGCCGGCATGTTCGGGTCAGCACCGGTAGTGCGTGCCGAGGTCATTGCAGCAACGTTTGCCGGCATTTTCGTCTACCTTGTCCAGGTGCCTGCTCGAGTCCGCCTTCGCACGCGTGCTTGACGCGTGCCTGTGTACACACAGGCGTCACGGGTGCATGCAACGGCCGATGCAACCGCCACTTGTCGTGACGATAGCACGCCACGTTACAATACCGCTTGATGAAACCGGACTTTTGCTGCGCCGGCGACACCCTGACCTGAAAGTGCATGATGAATTTTATCGACAAGCTTGGCGCCGCCTGGACGGCCCAGGATTCCCTGTTGTGTGTTGGACTCGATCCCGATGTCAGTCGCATGCCACCCGAGTTGCGCGACCGGCCCGACGCCATCCTGGCATTTTGCAAGGCCATCGTCGATGCCACTGCCGATGCCGCCTGCAGTTTCAAGCCGCAGATCGCCTACTTCGCGGCCCTGGGAGCGGAAGACCAGCTGCAGGAAATCTGCCGCTATATCCGCAGCGAATATCCACACATCCCGCTGATCCTCGATGCCAAGCGCGGCGACATCGGCGCGACTGCCACGCAGTATGCACGCGAAGCATTCGAGCGTTATGACGCCGATGCCGTCACCGTGGCACCCTACATGGGCCATGACTCGATTGCACCGTACCTGGAGTGGAAGGACCGTGGCGCCATTGTCCTGTGCCGCACCTCCAACCCGGGCGGCTCGGACCTGCAATTCCTGATGGTCGATGGCAAGCCGCTGTATCAGCATGTGGCCCAGCTGGTGGCGGAAAAATGGAATACCAATGGCCAGTGTGCGCTGGTCGTTGGCGCCACCTATCCAGCCGAACTGGCGCAGGTGCGCAGCATCATTGGCGACATGCCGCTGCTGGTGCCAGGCGTGGGCGCCCAGGGCGGTGATATCGAGGCAACTGTCAGGGCAGGGCGCACGGCGCCCGGCGCCGGCATGATGATCAACTCCTCGCGGGCCATTCTATATGCGGCGCCTGTGGGGGAGGAAAATTTTACCCAGGCCGCGCGGCGGGTGGCGCTGGAAACGCGCGACGCCATCAACCGGTTTCGCCGCTAGGGGCTTGCAGGCTCAGTGCTTGCTGAAGCGAACGCTGGGTGGCAACGGCATGGTGTCGAGCATGGCGAAAAAATCCTTCTCGAGTTGTTGATCGTCACAAATCATTTCACCAAAATCGGACAAATGCGGGTTGTTCAGGAAAACCTGTTCGAGAACGGGCATGGTTTCCCGGCTCAGGACCATGGGATTGACTTCGAGATGCATCAGGTTGTCGCGCTTGGCCAGGCAGCCGAGAAAGGCACGAGCATGGTCTGGACCCTTTGCAAAGCCGCCAGCAGAGAGCCCGATGCCCATGATGCCGGGGTTGGAAGCCAGGGCCTGGCCCAGGAGCCGGCACGCATCCACGGTGAGGTCCTGTTCCGATAACACGAAGTATTGCAGTGTTTCATTGCAGGCAAGCGCTCTGGCAAGATGGGTCACCCCTGCATGATCAAAGCCGATGCAGGTCAGATTCAACATGGACAAACTGGTATTGCGGCCCAGGGCTTTGCACAGGAACATTGCATCTGCGTGATCCAGCCTGCATCCGCGCAGACTCAGCGTTTCAAGCTTCGGGTTGTCCAGGATGCTGGTGATCAGGTCCCGATTGCCGACTGTTTGCGAGCACCACATGACCAGCGACTTGACCGAGGTGTGCGGCAAATTCCGGCACAGGGTAGCCAAGGCGCTTGCACTGCAGTAGACAAGCCTCAAGTGTGTGCACAGCGGTGCTGCCCGAAGCCAGTCGAGCACAACGCTGGCATGACAGCCTTGAACACCGAAAACATTCATCCTGGTGTTGGCATCGGTGTGCGCGCTCGGGCATATTGCCTTCAACGCAGCCAGTATGGCGTCATGCTGCAGCGCTTTGAAGTCGAATTCGAAATTCAACAGCCGCCACGTTCCATCCCTGGTTGCGTAATGAACGATCGCTGGCCAGAGCAGGGTGGGAAATCGCATCAGTGGCAGATGGATCTCACCTCGTTCGAAATCATCTCGTGCAAACAATTGCATTGCACTGCGCGCCTGCACATACAATTGACGAACGGAACCGATCACCGGGAGATGCTGTTCCCAGCGGTCGCCAATTGCCTCGTCGAGTACACTCTCCACCTGCGTTTTGTGGCGGGACAACGCAGAGTCATTGTGCTTCTCCAGTTCGCGCCTGATCCTGCGCATATCTTGAATACCGCCCCGTTTGCCAGATTGCTGCAGAAAATTCTTTACCGCCTCGTGGCATCCGAATCCGGCCAATGACAAAGATTTCAGCATGGGCAAGGAGCAATGCCTCAGAATTGCCTCATCCAGATCAGCTGGAAGCAAGGGCACGCCGCACATTGCCATGCTGGCAGTAAAACTTCGCGGTCGTACTGCAGGACACAATGCAGTGCAGGCCAGCGCAAGGTCATCGCGGGCATCAGGATGAAGCAAAGTTGGGTGAAGTGGCGGAGGAGAAAAAGGATGCGATTGATTGCGGCCTGGCAAGCGCTTTTGAAAAAAATCCATGGCAGAATTTCCCTCTGTTGCAATCTGCCCTTAGTAACTGCACCTCATCAAAAGTTCGCTGCATGCGCCGAGGCGGTATCGGTGCGCCAGCGCACGCGGTCCA
>JBPBPY010000514.1:0-5575 GCA_050954505.1 Janthinobacterium lividum | reverse complement strand
AGGTAATGACAACATACGACAGGCGCAGTGCGGCAATCGTCTTGGCCAGGTTTTCCGGTTCATTGACATCGAGCGGGTCGGGGCGGCCATGGCCGACGTCGCAGAACGGGCAGCGCCGCGTGCATTTGTCGCCCATGATCATGAAGGTTGCCGTGCCCTTGCCGAAGCATTCGCCAATGTTCGGGCAGGACGCTTCTTCGCAAACCGTCACCAGGTTGTTGGCGCGCAGGATATCCTTGATTTCATAAAAGCGCGTGGTCGGCGAACCGGCCTTGACGCGGATCCAGTCCGGTTTTGGCAAGCGTTCGGCCTGCACAACCTTGATGGGGATGCGCGCCGTCTTGCCCGCGCCCTTTTGCTTTTCAAGTGGATTGTAGAACTGCGATGCTGCGGTTTCGGTCGGATTGGCTGACATGGCGGCGGCGCGCCATAACCGGCGCGGCATTCCTTAAATGGATTCGGTAGGCCAAATTATACGCTGGCAGGGCGCGCCATGCCGTGCCGGTCAATTACTGGCGCGCCAGCTGAATCGCCATTTGCGCTGCCAGCGCTGCCTGCACCTCAGCGAGCGTCACCCTGATTCCCAGGCTGCGCAGGTCGACCGTTTCCAGTCCGGCATAACCGCAAGGATTGATCCAGCCAAACGGCGCCAGGTCCATGTCCACATTCAGCGAGACGCCATGGTAGGTATGGCCGCTGGCGCGCACCTTGAGTCCAAGTGCGGCAATCTTGGCGCCTTTTTGCGCACCATCGGCGAGGTAAATGCCCGGTGCGCCTTCCCGGCGCTCACCGATTACGGCGTATAGTGCCAGCGTATCGATGACCGCCTGCTCGATCTTGATCACCAGCTCGCGCGGGTACAGGCGGCCGCTTGCGGATTGGCGGCGCAGGTCGATGAGCAGGTAGACCACAGCCTGGCCCGGCCCGTGAAAGGTGACTTCCCCACCGCGGTCGGTCTGGATGACCTCGATGCCATGGGCGTCAAGCACATGGGCACGGTTGGCAGCCAGGCCCAATGTATAGACTGGTCCATGTTCGACGATCCACAGCTGGTCGCTGGTCGACGCATCGCGGGCAGCGGTAAAGGCGCGCATCGCATCGAAGGTGACTTGATAGGGTTCGTGGCCGCGCTGGATGATCAACGGAGTGGTCTTCATGGAAACGGCGAAGTGAAGGGCAACTGTAACTGCAATGGCCGTGGCCAAGGCCACAGCCAACACTGCGCCTGCATCACATCACGACCTTGACCATTGGATGCGAACTCAAGGCCCGGTACAGATTGTCGAGCTGTTCACGGCTGGTGGCGCGCACCGTCACCGTCAAGCCGGTGTAATTGCCCTTGGCCGAAGGCCGCTGCTCCATGCGCTCGGGCGTAAACGCCGGATCATGCTCGGTGACCAGCTTGTGGATGGTGGGCGCAAATTCTTCATGCGTCGGTCCCATGATCTTGATCGGAAAATCGCTGGGATATTCGATCAGGCTGGCTGGGCTTTCCGTTTTTTCCTGGTCCATGGCGTTCTCCAAAAAAGTGATGCCGCCATTTTACGCGTGTTGCCGGGATTGCATCGCCAGCAGCAGCCGACGCCAGCTGGCAGATCGGCCCACAATCCGCCCCTCTGGAATCAACGTCCGGTCGCCACCCTGTAAGCCTGGTACAGTTTTTCATACACCGCTCCAGGCTTGCCCTCGCCAATGGCCTGGCCATCGATGGTGCTGACCGCCAGCAATTCCTTGGTCGCCGAGGACAGCAGCACTTCATCCGCCGCCATCAGTTCGGCGCGTGTCAGGCGGCGCGACGCGAAGGGGATGCCCAGTGCAGCGCAAAGTTCCTGCAGCAAGCCGTAACGGATGCCTTCGAGGATCAGGTTGTCCTTCGGTGGTCCGTAGACAGCGCCATCCTTGACCACCCAGACGTTCGATGACGAGGCTTCGGTCAGGAAACCATCGCGGAACTGGATCGCTTCGGTGGCTTCATGTTCGACTGCATGCTGGGCGGCGAGGATATTGCCCAGCAGCGAAACCGACTTGATTTCGCAATGCAGCCAGCGCTGGTCTTCCATCGTCACACAGCGCGCGCCGCTGCTGCGCAGCGCCGCTGACGGCAGCACCAGGGGATTGGACATGATGAAGACGGTCGGCGTCACCGGTGTCTTGGGAAATGCGTGCGCGCGTGGCGCCACACCGCGCGTGACCTGCATGTAGACCAGCTGGTCGGCGTCGCTCTGGGCTGCCACCACGGTGCCGATGATCTCCATCCATTGCTGCGGCGTGTACAGATTGGTGATGCCGATGGCAGCCAGGCTGCGCGCGAGGCGCGCCATGTGCTGCTCGGCGCGAAACGGCCGGCCCTGGTAGATGGGAATGACTTCATACACGCCATCGCCAAAGATGAAGCCGCGGTCGAGTACCGGAATCTTCGCTTCGGACAGGGGCGTCAGAGCGCCATTGAGGTATACCAGGGGATCATGCATGGCGCGGTTCCAGTCAAAAGATGAACGGTTGAAGAGAGTCTGGAATTCTCACATGAAAGCCCGGGCCTGCCCATGCCGTTTATGCATGGCTGCATCGTTGGACATCCGTCAATAGCCGCAGGTCTTGGCCCCCCGCTTATCTGCGTAGAATTGCCGTTCAAGCCATCAACCGGGAACACACAATGCATTGGATCGATCCACTTCACCTGCCTGAAACCAAGGGCCGGGTCAGCAGTTTTTTATTCAACACCCATGGCGACTGTGACGGCTTCATGCTCAAGGGAAGTCTGCAAGTCCATGTGCCGCCGCATCTGTCGAAAGCCATCCTGAAAAATATCGGCATCGGTGACACGGTCAACGTGCGCGGCATCCGGCCAAGGGGCGCCGAGGTGGTCGGCGCAGTGAGCGTGACAACCGCTGCCGGCAAGACCATTGAAGACCATGGTCCCGAAGCGGGTCCTGGCGCGGGCAAAAAAGCAAAGAAAGACGACAAGGACATCGAAGGCAAGCAGGCAAAAACGGCAGAGAAACAACCAAAGCCGCCCAAGCAGGTCGAGATTCACGGTACCGTGGCCCGCACCATCCATGGCCCCCGAGGCGAAGTCAGCGGCGCACTGCTGGAAAGCGGCGAAATCGTGCGGCTCGATCACCAGGGCAATGAAGAATTGCTGGACTATTTCCAGCCCGGCGCACGCATTGCTGTCTGGGGCAACCGCATCCTGGTGCGCAAGCAGGTGGTGATCGATCTGGCTGAAATCGATTGGGACGACGAAGAGGTTTCCTGAAACCCATGCTGCCGCATGCGGTTGAAAGTATGCAGGTTGCGCATACGGTTTAAACCTCGGCATGAGGATGCCTGGCCTGGCCCAGGCCCAAGTACAAGTGAAAGTCCAGGCTCAAGCTCAAGCTTGAAACCAAGCCCAAGCTCGAAACCAGGCTCAAGCCCGGGCCGAGTTCAAGCCAAGCGGCAGATCAGGCTTGACCCCCCAAAAAACATGGCGCGCCGTCTTTGCAGAGGGCGCGCCATGTTTTTGAATGCTGCTTCATGCAGCGTTTTGCTGCCACCGCGGCGTCATCTCGAATTTCCTGACAACCCCGGCGGCGCGGTAAACCAGCTTACTTCATCATCAAGCGGATCGAATCCCAGGCGCGGCCAAAGATGCTGGCCTGGTTGACCTGCTCCAGCGCCAGCACCGGCATTTCGGTAATCGTCTTGCCATCGGCGACCAGCTTCATGACGCCGACCTGGGCATTGACGGCAATCGGCGCCACCAGCGGGTCCTTGCGTTCAAACACCGGCTTCATGCGCGCCGCAGTGCCACGCGGGACGGTCACGTAGACGTCGCGGTTGAAGCCCAGCTTGATGGTGCTTTGCGAACCTTTCCAGATCGCCGGCGTATCGACTGCCTGGTCTTTCGCATACAGCTTGACGGTGTCGAAATTGAGGAAACCCCAGTTCAGCAGCTTCGAGCTTTCCTGTGCGCGGATCGAATCCGAGGCCGTGCCCAGCACCACGGAGTCGATGCGGCGGTCGCTGCCATTGTTGGGCCGCTTGGCTGTCGAAATCAGGCAATAGCCGGCCGCTTGCGTGTGGCCGGTCTTCATGCCATCGACGGTCGGGTCGAGAAACAGCAGGCGGTTGCGGTTTGGCTGGGTGATCTTGTTGTAGGTGAAGCTCTTGTTCGAATAGATCTTGTAGAGTTCAGGGAAGTCGTTGACCATGCGCGAAGCCAGGATCGCCAGGTCGCGCGCGGTGGTGTAGTTGTCCGGGCTGGGCAAGCCGTGGGCATTGGCATAGCGGGTCGACTTCATGCCCATGCGTTCAGCCTTGCGGTTCATCATCACCACGAAGGCGTCTTCGGTGCCGGCCACGGCTTCGGACAGGGCCACTGCCGCGTCATTGCCGGACTGGATGATCAAGCCGTGCAGCAGGTCATCGATCGACACAGGCGTTGCCGGATCGATGAACATCTTCGAGCTGTCGGAATCGACTTTCCAGGCCCGTACCGAGACGTTGATCTTCTGGTCCAGCGCCAGTTTCTTTTCACCGATGGCGGCAAAGGTCAGGTAGGCGGTCATGATCTTCACCAGCGAAGCCGGTTCGACACGCATGTCCGGATCTTGCGAGGCAATGATCTGGTTGCTGGTGGCGTCGAGCAGCAGCCATGACTTCGCCGCAATGGTCGGCGGCGGCAGCGACTGGGCCTGGGCCGGCAGGGCAAGGGAAAATGACAGGAGCGTGGCGGCCAGTGCCGCAAAGAGTTTTTTCATGGGAGCAGGTAAAGAGCGAACGGAGGGAACGATAGGCCGGATTGGAGACAGATTGGCGTGCAGCGAAACGGTAAAGGGTTTGACTGGCGCAGATTATACTAAGGCGGCGCTGGTGACTGATAAACAATCACGATCTGGCGCCATTGCTGGCGGCAAGACTCGTGACACCGGGCGTTTTTGCCAGCCGAGTCCTTGCGTGCGGCGGGACAGCCATGCGTGGCACGCTTGCGCCTGCCGCAGCGCAACGCAGCGCATCGCACTGCACCGCACCGCATCGCGGCTGGTGGCGCAACGATCATCCTCGACGCAACCACGCCTCTTGCGCCATTGCGGGCGGCCAGGCCGCCACACGCTCGCGCACGCCGGATCAGGGATCAATGCCTTTTTGCTGCCAGAGCGACATCACCAGCGACTTGATGTGCGGCAGCCGGCGATGGAAAAAATGGTCGGCGCCAGGAATGACCACTACCGGAATGTCCTGCGGCCGCAGCCAGTCGAATACATCCTTGAGCGGGATGGTTTCGTCGAGCTCGCCATGGATCAGGATGGTATTGGCAGGAATTGCCGGCATGGCCCACTTGCCCGCAGCCGCCCCCACCAGCGCCAGGCGCTCGGCAGGCGTGCCGGCTGCGATCAGGCGCTGCTGCAATTGCGATTGCACGAAAGTGCCAAACGAAAAACCACCGAGCGCCAGTGGCAGGCCGGGATACTCGGCCATCATGTGCTGGCGCAGCACTTCCATGTCATCGGTCTCGCCGGCGCCGTGGTCATGCACACCCTGGGAGTCGCCGACACCGCGGAAATTCATCCTTGCCGTGGCGTAGCCCAGGGCG
>JBPBPY010000470.1:0-5581 GCA_050954505.1 Janthinobacterium lividum | reverse complement strand
TCTCCACCGCCAGCCGGAGATTTTCTGCCACATAGCGGGCGCCAGCCAGCGAGGTATCGGGCAGGATGACGGCAAATTCTTCGCCACCGTAGCGCGCAGCAATGTCCTTGCCTTTGACGTTTTGCTGGATCACGGCAGCGATGGTCGACAGCGCCTTGTCACCCATGACATGGCCATGGACATCGTTGAATTGCTTGAACGAATCGACATCGATCATGATCAACGACAATGGCAGCCGATTGATGCGTGCCTCGTCAGCAAGTTGATGCAGGCTTTCATCGAAAGCGCGGCGATTGCGCAGCTTGGTCAAGGCGTCGGTACGGGCTTCATTGCGCACGCTTTGCAATTCGTCGCGCATTGCGGTCATTTGCGCTTGCGTGGTGCTCAACTGGCGCCCGAAGGAGACCAGCGACTCCAGTACCAGCTGCGTGGCCTGGCCGAAATCACCGCCAGCGGCACCGGATTGCCGGCTCGTGCCTGCAGCGGGCAAGGACAGCAAAGCCGCCCGGCCATTGCTGACCACGGTGGTGACTTCATCAGAGGAGGTTTTCATGTCGGAGAGGATCTGCACGAATGCCTCGCGAACATTCTCCAGCTTCTGGGCCGATTCATCGCTGAGATGGCTGTTGTACAACGCAGTGGTCTGCAGTTGCGTCAGCCGCCCGCCGCGGGCCATGAGGATTTCCAGTTCGGCAGTCAGCTTGGCGCTGCTGGATTTGACGAAAGCAAACCACAGCGCATAACTCTGTGGCCCGAAGTCCGACGCATACTGCGCCAGCAATGGCAGTACCAGTCGAAGGTGTTCGGAAGTCTCTTCCCGATAATCCGGAGGGCTGGTTTTGCTCATCGATAGGAATCATTAAAGTTTCTAAAAAGAATTATTTTTAAGAATACAACACATTCTCATTGAATACCAACTCCCGCGGGTGGTTTCAGCAAACGGGATCTGCCTCGGCGTTTTGTCGTTTTATATTTTTTTTGATCAATTGATCGTCGAACTCGTTCGGCTTTCGCAAAACAGTATAACTTCTACCCCGCGCGATTGACAGGGTTTAGCGGCTAGCGCCGGAGACTGGCGGCTCGCACGGCAGGGTCAGCCGGAATGTTGCGCCCTTGCCTGCTTCGCTTTCGACTTCCAGGCTGCCGCCATGAGACTCTGCCAGCTGGCGGGCAATGTACAGGCCCAGCCCAAGTCCGTCGCGCGTATCGCGGTGGTCGACGCGTTCGAACGGCGCAAAAATGCGTTGCTGGTCGGCCGCCGCAATGCCGGCACCCTGGTCGCGGACGATGACATGGGCACGCTCGCCGTCCACTGTCAGTGTCAATTCGACCGGCTTCGGTCCACCGTAGCGCAAGGCATTGGTCAGCAGGTTCATGATGATTTGCTCGAGCCGGAATTCATCCCATACCCCGTGCACCGGCCCTGGCAGCTGCAGCTCGATGCGATTGCCGGCTGCAGCAAAGCGCTGTTCGATATCGCCGGCAATGCGGCCAAGCAGACCGGCCAGTTCGCCCGGTTCCGGGCGCAGGCTGAGCTTGCCGCTACGAATGCGCGACACATCGACCATGTCGTTGATCAGCCGCACCATGCTCTGGATCTGGCGGCCGTCGCGCGCCACCATCTTGCGCAATTTCTCTTTTTCGAACGCCGCCATATTGTCCCGGTCGATGTCCAGGCCGCGCAACTGCGACTCCAGGTACAAAGTATTGAGCGGGGTGCGCAATTCGTGCGCCACGATCGACATGAAATCGTCACGCATCTTGATCGAGCGTTCCAGTTCAGCCTGGGTTGCATGCAGTTCGCGCCGGCTTTCCTCGAGTGCGGCGACCTGGCGCTTGACTTCATGGCGCTCCTGGTGCAAAGCGACAAACACGCTGACCTTGCTTTGCACGGCGCCGACATCGAGGGGCTTGTGCAGGAAGTCGACTGCGCCGGATTCGTAACCCTGAAACGCCAGATTGAGTTCCTTGCCCGCTGCGCTGACGAAGACAATCGGCACATTGCGGGTTTTTTCGGTGCCGCGCATCAGCTCGGCCAGCTCGAAGCCATCCATGCCGGGCATCATCACATCGAGGATGGCCAGGGCAAAGTCGTGTTCCAACAACAGCGACAAGGCTTCTTCGCCGGAGCTGGCCTGGAAAATCTCGCGGTCACCCTGCTCGATGATCTTGCGCAGCGCAAGCAGGTTTTCCGGCAAGTCATCGACAATCAACAACTTTACTTGGGGTTTCTCGGTACGCATCAATGCGTCTCCAGCATATTGAGTAAATTACGGATATCGGCCAAGGGAAGCACCAGGTCGGGCGTGAAAAGACCGATGGCCGCCAGCGGCATGATGGCGCTCTCCGCCTCGGCAGGCTGCTGTACCACAGTCAGGCCGCCGGCGCCGGCAATGCTTGCCAGCCCGGCGGCGCCATCGGCGCTGGCACCGGTCAGCAGCAGGCCGGCCAGGTGGCTGGCATACACGTCGGCAGCCGACGCCATCAGGATGTCGATGGCAGGACGGGAAAAATGCACCGGCGCTTCCCGGCTGAGCGAAAAGCAGCGCTCGGCTTCCAGTGCCAGATGGTAGCCACTGGGCGCAAAATAGATCATGCCGGGGACCACCGGCATCTTGTCTGCAGCTTCGCACACCGGTCGCCCCAGGCGCTGGGCAAACAGTTCGGCCAGGCGGCTGTCGCCGTCATCGGGCAGGTGCAGCACGATCACCACTGCAAACGGACAAGGCAGTGGCAAGCCCGGCAAGATCGACAACAGTGCGTTGATGCCGCCGGCAGAGGCACCGATGACCACCGCATCGACCGGATGGCCGCGGGCGATATCGGCCAGAAGCGCATTCATCGCAGCACCTTGCGATAGATGCGGTCGGCCTTGACCAGCGGTTCGAAGGCCGTGGCGTACGAAGAAAAATCGATGCTTTCCTTGCTGCCCAGTCCGAGGAAACCGCGGTGGCAAAGCGACTCGTGGAACAGGCCCAGGGCGCGCTCCTGCAAGCCGCGATTGAAATAGATCAGCACATTGCGGCAGCACACCAGATGGGTTTCGGAAAACACGTTGTCGGTGGCCAGGCTGTGGTCGGCGAAGCTGACGTTTTCGATCAGGCTGCGGTCGAACAAGGCGTTGCCGTATGCGGCAGTGTAGTAATCGGAGAAAGCGGCCTTGCCGCCGGCCATCTGGTAGCTGGCGGTGTAGGCACGCATGCGCTCGAGCGAGTACACACCTTTGCGGGCGCTGTCGAGCGATTGTGGATTGATGTCGGTGGCATAGATCAGGCTACGCGCCAGCAATCCTTCTTCCTTGAGCATGATGGCCATCGAGTAGACTTCCTCGCCGGTGCTGCAGCCGGCAATCCAGATTTTCAGCGACGGATAGGTCTGCAGGTGCGGCAGTACCTGTTCGCGCAGGCCATGGAAATAGGACGGGTCGCGAAACATCTCGCTGGTGGGAATGGTCAGGTACTGCAGCAGGCGTCCAAACATTGCCGGGTCGTGCAGCACCCGCGCCTGCAATTCGGATATGCCGGCGCAGTCCAGCTGGTGCAAGGCATGCAGTACCCGGCGTTTTTGCGAGGACAGCGAATAGTCGCGGAAATCATAGCTGTACTTGAGATAGATGGCCTCCATCAGCAAGCGCAGCTCGATGTTGATGTTTTCCACCGCGCTCATCCCAGACGTTCCATATCGGGCAGCCAGACGCGCATGAGCGAATACAGGCGGTCGAGGTCGATCGGTTTGGCAAGGTAGTCCGAGGCGCCGGCCTTGAGGCACTGTTCCTGGTCGTCCTTCATTGCCTTGGCGGTGATCGCAATGACCGGCAGGCGGTCGAAGCGCCCGTCTGCGCGCAGGCGCCGCGTCGCTTCCAGGCCATCCATGACCGGCATCATGACATCCATCAGAACCAGATCGACGGCGGCGATTTCATCGAGCTTGGCCAGCGCCTCGACCCCATTGCGCGCGACTTCGACGACAAAGCCTTTCTGTTCCAGCGCGCTGGTCAGGGAAAAGATGTTGCGCACGTCATCATCGACCAGCAGCACGCGCCGGCCCTCGAATGCGCGTTCACGGTTGCGCACCGACTTGATCATGCGCTGGCGTTCCTGCGACATCTCGGCCTCGACCTTGTGCAGGAACAGCGTGACTTCATCGAGCAGCCGCTCGGGTGAACGCGCTCCCTTGATGATGATCGAACGCGAATACTTCAACAGGTCGGCTTCCTCGTCGCGCGTGAGGTCACGGCCGGTGTAGACGATCACCGGCGGGAACGAACAGACTTCTTCGGTGGCCATTCGCTGCAGCAGTTCATGGCCCTGCATGTCCGGCAGCTTCAGGTCGATGATCATGCAGTCGAAAACCTGGCTGCGCAACTGGGCCAGCCCTTCTTCGCCAGTGGCCACGGCAGTGATCTCGACATCCTTGTCGCCGATCAGCAGGATCACGCTTTCACGCTGGCGCGCATCGTCCTCGACCAGCAGCACGCGGCGGGTGGTGCGGGTGAATTTGCCATCCAGCGTATCGAACACTTCCTTGAGGCGCTCGCGGCTGACCGGCTTGACCGCATAGCCGACAGCGCCCAGCTGCAACGCTGCTTCGGCGCGGTCGGTCGCTGAAACGATATGCACGGGAATATGCCGCGTGTGTGGATTGGACTTGAGCTTCTGCAGCACGTCCATGCCGGAGCCGTCCGGCAGGCCGAGGTCGAGCATGATGGCGTCAGGCAGGAACTCCGTCACTGTCCGGATGCCTTCGGCGCCGGTATGCGCAACCAGGCAGCGATAGTGCATCTCGTGCGCCAGGTCGTAGAGTATGCGCGCAAACACCATGTCGTCTTCAATGACCAGCACGGTGCGCGCGGCCGGATCGGCCTGTTGCCGGTCGTCGGAAAAACCCGACGGCAATGCGGCGCTGGCCAATGCCGCTGCCGGCGCGCCCGTCGATCTGGCTGGCAAGCCGTGGCCCGACCCAGCCGCCGAATGCGTCGACATTGCCTGCAGCGCCCCGGCTGGCGCGGTCGACCCCGGCGCTGCCGAGGCACTGGCGCTTTCGGTTTGCCCGGCGGCAGAAGAGGCACTGCGCGGCGCCGGGGTGTCAGGCAGTTTTGGCGGCAACAAGAGTGTAAAACTGCTGCCCTCACCTGCGCTGCTGGCTACCGAGATCGAGCCGCCCATCAATGTGGCCAGGTCGCGTGAAATCGACAGGCCCAGTCCGGTGCCGCCATATTTGCGGCTGGTCGTGCCATCGGCCTGGCGGAACGCTTCGAAGATGATGGCCTGCTGGTCGGGCGCAATGCCGATGCCGGTGTCGGCAACCACAAATGCCAGCATGCCGTCAGCCTGTGCGCTGATGCTCAGCTTGACAGAGCCGGTCTCGGTAAACTTGATGGCGTTCGATACCAGGTTCTTGACGATCTGGTCGAGTCGCTGGCGGTCGGTATGCAGGCCATGCGGTGCATCGGCCTCGATCTGAACCTGGAGCGCGAGTTTTTTCTGCGCCGCCAGTGGCTCGAAGGTCGCCCGTATGGCATCGGCAAAGCTGGCCAGCACCACCACTTCGGGCGACAGGTCCAGCTTGCCGGCTTCAACCT
>JBPBPY010000452.1:0-5582 GCA_050954505.1 Janthinobacterium lividum | reverse complement strand
GTCAGCGCAGCCTGGTTCACCGTCAGCGTGCCAGGGTTGTAGCTGATCACATAATTGTTCGATGTCAGGCCGGAAGCGGTGATGCCATAAGTGCCGGCATCCTTGGCATTCTGGGATGTGCCACCGTACGAAACCGATCCGCCCAGCACTGCCGCGTTTTCGCCGGCAACGAAACCGCTGTAATTCACGCCTGCGCCGCCGCTGTAGGCAACGCTGTCATAGGTCTTGCTGGCGTTGGTTGCCGTGACTGCCAGCGCAGCTTGACCGATGGTCAGCGTGCCAGGAGTGTAGTTGATTGCATAGTTGTTCGACGTCAGGCCGGCGGCGGTGATGCCATAGGTTCCCGCATCCTTGGCATTCTGGGACGTGCCACCGTATGCAAGCGATCCGCCCAGCACGGCCGCATTTTCGCTGCCAACAAAACCGCTGTAACTCACGCCGGCGCCGCCAATGTAGGTGGTGCCGTCATAAGTCTTGCCGGCATTGGCGGCCGTCACCATCAGCGCAGCTTGGCCAATGGTCAGTGTGCCAGGGTTATAGCTGATCGCGTAATTGTTCGATGTCAGGCCGGAAGCGCTGATGCCATAGGTGCCCGCATCCTTGGCGTTTTGCGATGTGCCGCTGTAGGCAACAGCCCCGCCCAGTACGGCGGAATTCTCACCGCCGACGAAGCCGTTGTAATCAACGCCTCCACCGCCAGTGTAGGCAACGCCGTCATAGGTCTTGCTGGCGTTGATTGCTGTCACCGTCAGCGCTGCCTGATTTACCGTCAGCGTGCCGGGGTTGTAGCTGATCGCGTAATTGTTCGAAGTCAGGCCCGATGCCGTGATGCCGTAGGTGCCGGCGTCCTTGGCATTTTGCGACGTGCCGCCATAGGCAACAGACCCACCCAACACGGCTGAACTTTCGCTGCCAACGAGGCCGGAATAGGTGACGCCAGCACCGCCGGTATAGGCAACACCGTCATAGGTCTTGCTGGCGTTGATGGCTGTGACAGTCAGCGCAGCTTGCCCAATGGTCAGCGTGCCGGGGCTGTAGCTGATCGCGTAGTTGTTCGATGTCAGGCCGGAAGCGGTAATGCCATAGGTGCCGGCATCTTTCGCATTTTGCGAGGTGCCACTGTATGCGACCGTTCCACCGAGCGCTGCTGCGTTCTCGCTGCCAACGAAACCACTGTAAGTAACGCCTGCGCCGCCGATGTAGGCAACACCATCGTAGGTCTTGTTGGCGTTAATCGCAGTAACTGTCAGCGCAGCTTGACCAATGGTCAGCGTCCCAGGGTTGTAGCTGATCGCGTAGTTGTTCGATGTCAGGCCGGAAGCGGTAATGCCATAGGTGCCGGCATCTTTGGCATTCTGCGACGTGCCGCTGTAAGCAACAACACCGCCAAGTACCGCTGCGTTCTCGCTGCCGACAAAGCCACTGTAATTGACACCCGCGCCACCAGCGTAGGCAACACCGTCATAGGTCTTGCTGGCGTTGATCGCCGTGACTGTCAGCGCAGCTTGACCGATGGTCAGCGTGCCGGGGTTGTAGCTGATTGCGTAGTTGTTCGATGTCAGGCCGGACGCCGTAATGCCGTAGGTGCCGGCATCCTTGGCATTCTGCGATGTGCCGCTGTAAACAACAGCGCCACCGAGTACTGCAGAGTTTTCGCTACCGACGAAGCCACTGTAGTTAACGCCTGCACCGCCTGTGTAAGCAACGCCGTCATAGGTCTTGCTGGTGTTGATCGCATTAACAGTCAATGCTGCTTGACCGATGGTCAACGTGCCGGGGTTGTAGCTGATTGCGTAGTTGTTCGATGTCAGGCCGGACGCCGTGATGCCAAAGGTGCCGGCATCTTTCGCATTCTGCGATGTGCCGCTGTAAGCAACACTCCCGCCAAGTACAGCAGAGTTTTCGCTACCGACGAAGCCACTGTAGCCAACCCCGGCGCCACCAGTATAGGCAACGCCGTCATAGGTCTTGCTGGCGTTGATTGCATTGACAGTCAATGCTGCCTGACCGATGGTCAGCGTGCCGGGGTTGTAGCCGATTGCATAATTGTTCGATGTCAGACCCGAAGCCGTGATGCCATAGGTGCCGGCATCCTTGGCGTTTTGGGACGTGCCACTGTAGGCAACTGATCCACTCAGCACTGCTGCGTTCTCGCTGCCAACGAAACCGCTGTAAGTAACGCCTGCGCCGCCGGTGTAGGCAACACCGTCGTAGGTTTTGCTGGCGTTGATTGCCGTGACTGTCAGCGCTGCCTGATTTACCGTCAGCGTGCCGGGATTGTAGGTGATCGCGTAATTGTTCGATGTCAGACCAGACGCCGTGATGCCATACGTGCCAGCATCCTTGGCATTCTGCGACGTGCCACTGTATGCCACGGACCCACCCAGTACGGCTGAATTCTCGCTGCCGACAAAGCCACTGTAAGTCACACCAGCACCACTGGTGTAGGCAACGCCATCGTAAGTCTTGCTCGCATTGACTGCAGTAACACTCAATGCTGCCTGGCCAACGGTCAACGTGCCGGGGTTGTAGCTGATCGCGTAATTATTCGATGTCAGGCCGGACGCCGTAATGCCATAGGTGCCGGCATCCTTGGCATTTTGCGACGTTCCACTGTAGGCAACTGCACCGCCCAACACCGCTGAATTCTCGCCGCCAACGAGGCCGGCATAACTGACGCCTGCACCGCCAGTATAGGCAACACCGTCATAGGTCTTGCTGGCGTTGATCGCTGTGACAGTCAGCGCGGCTTGACCGATGGTCAGCGTGCCAGGGTTGTAGCTGATTGCGTAGTTGTTCGAGGTCAGGCCGGAAGCCGTGATGCCGTAGGTACCGGCATCTTTCGCATTTTGCGACGTTCCGCTGTATGCAACCGATCCTCCCAGCACTGCCGAGTTTTCGCTGCCAACGAAACCGCTGTAATTCACGCCGGCGCCGCCGGTATAGGCAACGCCGTCATACGTTTTGCTGGCATTAACGGCCGTGACCGTCAGCGCCGCCTGGTTCACCGTCAGCGTGCCCGGGTTGTAGCTGATCGCGTAATTGTTCGATGTCAGGCCGGACGCCGTGATGCCGTAGGTGCCCGCATCTTTCGCATTTTGCGACGTGCCACTGTAGGCAACAGACCCACCCAATACGGCGGAATTTTCGCTGCCGACGAAGCCGGTATAACTGACGCCTGCACCGCCAGTGTAGGCAACACCGTCGTAGGTCTTGTTGGCGTTGATGGCCGTGACTGTCAGCGCAGCCTGACCGATGGTCAGCGTGCCAGGGTTGTAGCTGATTGCGTAGTTGTTCGATGTCAGGCCGGAAGCCGTGATGCCATAGGTGCCGGCGTCTTTCGCATTTTGCGAGGTACCACTGTATGCAACAGACCCACCCAGCACGGCTGAATTTTCGCTGCCGACAAAACCGCTGTAATTAACCCCTGCGCCGCCGGTATAGACAACGCCGTCATAGGTCTTGCTGGCATTAACGGCCGTGACCGTCAGCGCCGCCTGGTTCACCGTCAGCGTGCCCGGGTTGTAGATGATCACGTAATTGTTCGATGTCAGGCCGGAAGCGGTAATGCCGTAGGTGCCGGCATCCTTGGCATTCTGCGATGTACCGGTGTAGGCAACTGCACCACCGAGTACGGCAGAGTTTTCACTGCCGACGAAACCGCTGTAGTTGACACCTGCACCGCCAGTGTAGGCAACGCCGTCATAGGTCTTGCTGGCATTGATCGCTGTGACCGTCAGCGCAGCTTGACCGATACTCAGCGTGCCTGGGTTGTAGCTGATTGCGTAGTTGTTCGATGTCAGGCCGGAAGCCGTAATGCCATAGGTGCCGGCATCCTTGGCATTTTGGGACGTGCCACTGTATGCAACCGATCCACCCAGCACGGCCGAGTTCTCGCTGCCGACAAAGCCGCTGTAATTGACGCCTGCGCCACCGGTGTAGGCAACGCCATCGTAAGTCTTGCTGGCATTGATGGCTGTCACCGTCAGCGCTGCTTGTCCAATGGTCAGCGTGCCCGGATTGTAGCTGATCGCGTAATTGTTCGATGTCAGGCCGGACGCCGTGATGCCATAGGTGCCGGCATCCTTGGCATTCTGCGACGTACCGCTGTAAGCAACAGCACCGCCAAGCACTGCAGAGTTCTCGCTGCCGACAAAGCCGCTGTAATTAACGCCTGCGCCACCGGTATAGGCAACACCGTCGTAGGTCTTGTTGGCGTTGATCGCAGTAACCGTCAGCGCAGCTTGACCAATTGTCAGCGTGCCAGGGTTATAGCTGATTGCGTAATTGTTCGATGTCAGGCCGGAAGCGGTGATGCCATAGGTGCCGGCATTTTTCGCATTTTGCGAGGTGCCACTGTAAGCAACAGACCCACCCAGTACGGCGGAAGTTTCGCTGCCGACAAAACCGCTGTAATTCACCCCTGCGCCGCCAGTGTAGGCAACGCCATCATAGGTCTTGCTGGCGTTGACTGCCGTGACAGTCAACGCTGCCTGGCCAATCGTCAGCGTGCCAGGGTTATAGCTGATCGCGTAGTTGTTCGATGTCAGTCCGGAAGCAGTAATGCCGTAGGTGCCGGCATCCTTGGCATTCTGCGACGTACCGCTGTAAGCAACAGCGCCACCCAATACGGCCGAATTTTCGCTGCCGACAAAGCCGCTGTAATTGACGCCTGCACCACCAGTGTAGGCAACGCCATCGTAAGTCTTGCTGGCATTGATTGCCGTTACTGTCAGCGCCGCCTGGCTTACCGTCAGCGTGCCCGGGTTGTAGCTGATCGCGTAGTTGTTCGATGTCAGTCCCGAAGCCGTGATGCCATAGGTACCGGCATCTTTCGCATTTTGCGAGGTGCCACTGTAAGCAACAGACCCACCCAGTACGGCGGAAGTTTCGCTGCCGATAAAACCGTTGTAATTCACCCCTGCGCCGCCAGTGTAGGCAACGCCGTCATAGGTCTTGTTGGCGTTGATGGCTGTTACCGTCAGCGCAGCTTGGCCAATAGTCAGCGTGCCAGGGTTGTAGCTGATTGCGTAGTTGTTCGATGTCAGGCCCGAAGCGGTAATGCCGTAGGTGCCAGCATCTTTTGCATTCTGCGAGGTGCCACTGTATGCAACAGACCCACCCAGTACGGCGGAAGTTTCGCTGCCAACAAAGCCGCTGTAGTTGACACCTGCGCCGCCAGTGTAGGCAACACCATCATAAGTCTTGCTGGCGTTGATGGCTGTCACCGTCAGCGCAGCTTGACCGATGATCAGCGTGCCGGGGTTGTAGCTGATTGCGTAGTTGTTTGATGTCAGTCCGGACGCCGTGATGCCATAGGTGCCGGCGTCTTTCGCATTCTGAGATGTGCCACTGTAGGCAACCGATCCACCCAACACGGCGGAATTCTCGCTGCCGATAAAACCGCTGTAATTCACCCCTGCGCCGCCAGTGTAGGCAACGCCGTCATAGGTCTTGTTGGCGTTGATGGCTGTTACCGTCAGTGCAGCTTGGCCAATAGTCAGCGTGCCAGGGTTGTAGCTGATTGCGTAGTTGTTCGATGTCAGGCCCGAAGCGGTAATGCCGTAGGTGCCAGCATCTTT
>JBPBPY010000451.1:0-5593 GCA_050954505.1 Janthinobacterium lividum | reverse complement strand
AGCGGGTCTGGGCGTTTCACTTACTGGCGTAACCTACTTCATAGCCAAACACGTCGGCTAGACGACGATAGCCAAATAAACCAGCCACCTCCGGGTGGTTTTTTTACGTCCATCCGCCGCGCGCGGATATTTTTTTGTTCAAAATTTCTTAAATGCGGTTGACGCATTAATTCTTAATGCGTAATATGCAGTTGTGGATGCGCAAGACGCATTTGAATCGACGCACCAAACAGCGTCTAACAAAAGGGGATGGAAATGCTTGCAGCCAGCACTCGAATTATCGACATCAAGCCGGGGAACCGGATCAAGACTGTCACCAAGACGGCAACCGGCGATCTGTCGATCGTCCAGCACAGCGGTAACGTTTTCACGGTCAGCAAGGACGACGCTGATTTTCAAGCGTTCGCTATTTACTCGATCCTGGGAGAACTGTGATGCGCGCCCTCTCCCGCCCCCACGTCCAAAGTCACCACCTGATTGGCGCGCCATTGCCACCGGCTCCAGTGCGTCACCCTGGCCGCATCCGTCGCGCTGGCCTAGGCATTCTGATGCTGTTCATCCTGGCCACCGTGGTGCTGGCCAGCTACAAGCCTGCAGTGCCTGTTGCGCGTCCTGCGCTGGCGAGGCTGATGTGAGCGAACCCCTCTACCGCGCCGCTGGCATCGAGCAGGACCGCCAGGCTGAGGCCGCAAACGACTACGACAAGTTTATCGCCGGCGTCGTGTCCGACAAATTCGATCAGATCACCCGCGACATTCGCATCGGGCTGACCGAAAAGGACGCGATGCTGATGCCGCAGCAGCATGCGGCGCTTGACCGTGTGGCAGCCGCCAATGACGCCGCTCTCTTGCTGTACGACGATCTGATGCTGCCGGTGCTGCGCCAGCTCATGCGGTTCAAGACTCAAGCGGATGGTGTAGCCCTGTTTCGTCTGATCGACGAGATGACCGACGCGGCCATCATGCGCCAGGCCACTGCGATGGCTAAGCGCGAATTTCCTTAATTACCGAGATTATTATGAGCAATTCACTTCAAATCGTTACCGGTGCCATCGAAGAATCGCGCACCAACTTCGCAGCAGTCTTGACCGACCGCTCAATCAGCTTCGATCGTGAAGCCGGGTTTGCCATGCAAATCCTTGGCAATAACGATTACGCGCTCAAGGTGGCCGCAGGCAATCGCAAGTCGGTCATTGACGCAGTGACCAACGTGGCAGCCATCGGTATCAGCCTGAACCCGGCCCGCAAACAAGCGTACTTGGTGCCGCGCGGTGGCCGCATCTGTCTCGACATCAGCTACATGGGCCTGCTGGACCTGGCCGTGGCATCTGGCTCGATCATGTGGGGCCAGGCAGAGCTGGTGCGCGAGCAGGATGCATTCCGGCGCCAGGGCCTAGACAAAGCGCCGCACCATGAGTTCGATGAGTTCGCCAAGGATCGCGGCGCAATCGTCGGCGTGTATGTCACTGTGAAGACGCGCGACGGCGATTACCTGACCACCACCATGTCGATTGATGACTGCTATGCCATCCGTGACCGGTCGGAGTCCTGGAAGAACGGCCAGAAAGGCCCATGGAAGACTGACCCCGGCGAGATGATCAAGAAAACGGTCATCAAAAGAGCCTCAAAATTGTGGCCGAAAACGGACAGGCTCGCCGAAGCCATGGCCCTGCTCAACAACGAGAACGGCGAGGGCCTGGGCGGGCCTGAGAGCGCCGCGCGCCCTGCTGACTGGGTGGACGTTGCTCCGTACATCGCGGAAGCCGTGGCGACCACCACAGACGGCGCAGCGCTGAAATACTGGAAAGAGAACAACGCCGCGTTCGTCAATCAGCCGCAGGACCACAAGCGCTTGAAGGATGCCGTGTCGAATCACCGGGCGAACCTGGCCGAAGATGCGGCGCGCACGGTGGAAATGCCGGTGACGCCGAAGGCTGTCAAGACCGCGCCACCGCCCGCCGAAGTGCCACCGATGGATGACGGCTTCCTGGCTGCGATGGATGCCGGCGCCGATGAAGGGAGCGCGCAATGATCTATCACAACGAACCCCAGGGCAGCGAGGCATGGTTGATCGCCCGTGCCGGCGTGATTACGGCATCGAAGTTCAAGGATGCCCGCGCCAAACTCAAGAATGGTGATCCAGCGGAAAAGCAACTCAACTATGCCGCACAGGTGGCCGTCGAACGCATCGCCGGCAAGCCAGTCGAAATGGTGTTCGTGAGCTGGCAAATGAAGGCCGGCAGCGCCGAAGAGTTCCTCCCGCGCCAGCGCTACGAGGCCGACCGAGCCGAGTTCATCGAAGAAGCTGGCTTCATCACTACCGATGACCGCCGCTTCGGGGTATCGGTCGATGGCTTCATCAACGACGACGGCGTGCTCGAGATCAAAACTATTTGCAGCCCGGCCAAGATGGTGGCGCTGTGGCGCGACAAGGATTTCAGCGAGTACATCGACCAGTGCAACGGCGCGATGTGGCTGCTGGGCCGGAAGTATGTCGACCTGGTCATCTGGTGTCCTGCTTTGGAGCCCATCGGCAAGGAAATGATGGTGCACCGCATCCTGCGCGACGACAACGCCATCGAGAAGCTCGAGGCCGACATGCTCAAGTTTGCCGACTTGGTCGATCAATACGAGGCGGCACTGCGCATGCCGGTGGCAGCATGAACGGCGCCATCACCACCATCCCCGAACTCAACGAGTTCCTGGCCGCCAAAGCCAAGCGCCAGGCACCGCCGCAGCCCGACGACGAAGCGATCCGCGACTGCATCGCCGCCAAGTTCAAGACCGACTGCGCCACCGTGCGCGGCTGGATTCGCAACATGAAACGCGACCCGGAGTTTTTCTAATGACCGACACCCTACTCGTTTGGCTGGTCAAGCGCTGCAAAGAACCCGCATTCCAACAGTTCCTTGGAGCGGCCGATGAGCAGGACGCCGTTGCCAAGGCCCGCGCCAAGTGCGCCATTACGTCGCGCAGCCAGTTGAATACCGATCCAGCCGCAATCAAGCGGTTTCATGAGGCAGTTCGTTTGCCATTCATCAAGTTCACCCACGAAGGAGCAACGCATGTTTGACCTCATCGAAACAAAATGTAAGTTCACCGATTACAACCCGCGTGTTGAACTGCACGGTGAAACGCCCAGCCCCGCAACCGACATTTCGTTGTCGGCACTCATGTCGAATGACGTGCTAAACGACCTCTGCCCAGGCATGCGCGAAGCGTTGTATGAGGCTCCGACGAACCCCGACCTCGTGGAAGCGGCGGACCCTGATTCACTTACCGCCCTGCGCTTCCCTTTTCTGAAATACCCGCTGACCCTGAATCTGGAACTGAAGGAACGCAAGCTGACCATTGATTACGGGCTGGGTGCCGAAGGCGGCAGCAATGTCGTTCTCCCGAACTGCAAGGTGAGCAAATTCACTGTCGAGCCACAAAACGGCGGCACTGTGCTGGTCAAGTTCCAGGTCACTGCGCACCCAGATGAGAAGCAATCGGGCTGGCTGTACACCAATCAAAAAGCCGACATCGTCATCAGCCTGGAGACCCCCGAAGAACCACAGGGCGATATCTTCGCGGCGCCGCCGGCCAAGAAGACCAAGAAGGAAATTCAGGCCGAAGCAAAGGCCGCGCTTGAAGCTGAGTTCAGCAACCCACTCGCCGGCAGCGATCTGGCTGTAGGCGTCGAAGCATAGCCCTCTCCCAAGCATGCCCCGTGAGAGCCGGGGCTAAGGCAGTGCAAATAACCGATCACCAAGGAAACCAAAATGACAGTAAAGCAGATTGACGATGGCGGCAATGCATTCCCGATTCCTGGATTGCAAGATGACTCAAAGTTCAACGGCCTATCGGTGCGTGACTGGTTTGCTGGCAAGGCAATGCAGGGTGAGCTTAGCGCCTCAACGAGTACCGGAGGTAATTTCGGCTTGAAACTCGATATCGCCGACAATTTACTTGCTGCTAATGCAAAGCACTGGTATCGGATTGCCGACGCCATGATTGCAGAGCGCGCACCGTTGGTAGTCGAATCACCGAATGCAAACCCTGAGGGCTGGATCGATTGGACGGGTGGCGTTAACCCGGTGCCAGGTCAGGTCATCAAGGTTGAGCTGCGTAACGGCCATATCCGCAACTACGGCGAAGTCTCCGGAAACCTGCGCTGGGACCATACAACTCTTGGCGAGCCGCACCACGGCAACGACATCGTCCGCTACCGCGTGGTCGGGAGTGCAGCATGACCCGCCTCGCTCCTGTAGCGCCTACCTCAATGCCGATTCAGCGGTATGAATTGGTAACTGTGCGAAGTGAAATTGACGGCGATTACGATGAAATGCGACCGCGCGACAGCGGCGGATGGGTCAAGTACTGTGACCATCTAGCCGCCCTTGCCGAGTCAGCTGGGGCACATTGTGAGTCATGAATTATTGCTGGGGGATTGCTTGGAATTGATGGTGCAAATTCCTGACGCTAGTATCGACATGATCCTGTGTGATCTCCCCTATGGCACCACCAAAAATAATTGGGATAGCGTTATTCCGCTGGATCGGCTCTGGGCTGAATATTGGCGCATTGGCAAGCCGTCATGCGCAGTAGTTCTGACCGCTCAATCGCCTTTCGATAAGGTGCTCGGCGCTTCTCAGATTTACCGGTTGCGTTATGAGTGGATTTGGGAAAAAACGGCGGCGACTGGGTTTTTAAATGCCAAGAAATGTCCACTCAAAGCGCATGAAAACATTCTCGTTTTCTATCGAAGCCAACCAACGTATAACCCGATCAAAACAGCAGGCCACACAATAAAACGCGTTAATCCATCATACGCGGACCATGGTAATAACTACGGCAAAGCCGTTTCGGTTCGCGCGCCATACGAGTCTAGCGAAAGATTTCCGCGGAGCGTTTTAAAGATGGCAAAAGACAATCGCATGAAGTCGATGCATCCAACTCAAAAACCGGTTGCGCTCATGGAATATTTGATCCGCACTTATACCAACGATGGCGACACCGTGTTGGACAACTGCATGGGTAGCGGGACCACTGGCGTGGCATGTGCCAGGACCGGCAGGAATTTTATCGGTATAGAAATGAATGCCGAATATTTCGGAATTGCCCGCAAACGCATCCAGTCCGAATCAACCCTTTTTGCAGAAATCGAGGTAGTAGCATGAACCGCTCCGCCCCTGTAGCGCCTACCTCAATGCCGGCGCCGGTGTTCGACGATTACCCTGAGTACCACGCTCAAGCAGTGGGCTGCGGCTTGGAAGATCGCGATATTACCGGCCGATACCAAGCCATGCAACATGGATGGGATCAGGCCAGCGAATTGATTGCTGAGCGGATCGACGGTTTCCTTGGCGCGCTCCACGACGACCACGTTGCCGCACTCGAAGCAGCAAAAGCCGAGGGAGCGCGGATGATGCAGGAAGCGGCGGCAGCGGACATTCTTTGTGTTATTGACCACAAGCGCGACACCTCGTTTGCGAAGGTCTACAACGAAGCTTTGGAATATGCGCTCTTTTTGGTCCGCGCCATCGATCACGAAGAGGTTTTGAGAGGAACTGAGCAATGACCACCACCCAAGACCTGATAGCCCAAGCCAA
>JBPBPY010000278.1:0-5616 GCA_050954505.1 Janthinobacterium lividum | reverse complement strand
CGGGACGCTAAAATGACACGCATGCCTTTGCGTTCTCAACCTGGAGTTCTCATGAATAGTCCGGCCATCATGCCTGCATCGTTTTCCATTGCCGCCATCCAGACCGTGTCCACGCCGCAGGTCGAACAGAATCTGGCCAGCGTCGAGCGGCTGGTGGCCCAGGCCGCCGAGCGCGGGGCGCAAATGGTGTTGCTGCCGGAGTACTGGCCCATCATGGGCATGCATGAAACCGACAAGGTGGCCGTGGCGGAGACCGATGGCGATGGCCCGATCCAGCGCTTCATGGCTTCGCTGGCGCAGCGCCGCGGCATCTGGCTGATCGGCGGCACCATGCCCCTGAAGGCGCCGGACCCGGCCAAGGTGCTCAATACCGTGCTGGTGTTCCAGCCAGATGGGAAGCGCGTTGCGCGCTACGACAAGATCCATCTGTTCGGCTTCACCAAGGGCGAAGAGTCGTACGATGAATCGCGCACCATCATGCCCGGTGGCGACGTGGTCAGCTTCGAGGCGCCATTCGGCAAGGTCGGCCTGTCGGTCTGCTATGACCTGCGCTTTCCCGAACTGTATCGCGCCATGGGCGCCTGCAGCCTGATCGTGGTGCCGGCCGCGTTCACCTATACCACCGGCCGGGCGCACTGGGAACTGCTGCTGCGCGCGCGCGCAGTCGAGAACCAGTGTTATGTGCTGGCCGCAGCGCAGGGTGGCGAACATCCGAACGGCCGCCGTACCTGGGGCCACACCATGCTCATCGACCCGTGGGGCAAGATCGTCGATGAACTGGCAGAGGGTGAAGGCCTGGTGTTCGGGCAGATCGACCAGCAGGCCATGGCCGAGGTGCGTGAAAACCTGCCGGCGCTCAAGCACCGCACCATGTAGATGCTTGTTGCGCGCGCTAGCCGGCACGGCAGAAACGCCGGGATGGAATACAATCGGATAACCCGTCCACACGAATAACTGCGCGCCAGCGGCGCGCCTGCCAGGAATCCATGAATCTATTTGAACCGAACCTGAAAAACCTTGCTGTCGCGCGCGACGTCCTGCTGACTCCGTTTGGCCTCGATGAAGCCAAGCTGATCAAGGCCCTCGGTTCGATGTTTACCCACAAGGTCGATTACGCCGACATGTATTTCCAGTTCATGAAGAGCGAGAGCTGGAGCCTGGAAGAGGGCGCGGTCAAGAATGGCAGCTTTGCCATCGACCAGGGTGTCGGGGTGCGCGCCATTTCGGGCGACCGCACGGCGTTTTCCTATTCCGATGAAATTTCCGAGGCCGCGCTGCTGGAAGCGGCAGCGGCTACCCGTACCATCGCGCGCCAGGGCGCCGGCAAGGTCAAGGTGGCATCGGGCGTCAAGCCGGTGGGCGGGCGCTTCCTGTACCTGCCCAACGATCCGCTGGTGTCGCTGGACGCCACCGCCAAGGTCAGGCTGCTGGAGAAGGTCGAGCAGATCGCCCGCGCCAAGGACCCGCGCATCGTGCAGGTGATGGCCAACCTGGCCAGCGAATATGAAGTCGTGCTGGTGGTGCGCAGCGATGGCGTGCTGGCGGCCGATGTGCGGCCCCTGGTGCGCATGTCGCTGACCGTGATCGCGCAGCAGGAAGGCCGCCGTGAAAGCGGCAGCTCGGGCGGCGGCGGCCGGTTTTCGTATGCCTACTTCGACGATGCGCTGCTGGAAACCTATGCCAGCGAAGCAGTGGAAACCGCGCTGGTCAACCTCGAGGCGCGCCCGGCTCCGGCCGGACCGATGACGGTCGTGCTTGGACCGGGCTGGCCCGGCATCCTGCTGCATGAAGCCATTGGCCACGGTCTGGAAGGCGATTTCAACCGCAAGGGCTCGAGCGCATTTTCCGGCCGCATCGGCGACCGTGTGGCTGCCAAGGGCGTGACGGTGGTCGACGATGGCACGATTGCCGACCGCCGTGGATCCTTGAACATCGATGATGAAGGCAATCCCACCCAGTGCACCACGCTGATCGAAGATGGCATCCTCAAGGGCTACATTCAGGACACCATGAACGCGCGCCTGATGAAGATGCCGGTCACCGGCAACGCCCGGCGGGAATCGTTCGCCCATTTGCCGATGCCGCGCATGACCAATACCTACATGCTCGGCGGTGACAAGGACCCTGGTGAAATCATTGCCTCGGTCAAGAACGGGCTGTATGCAGTAAACTTTGGCGGCGGCCAGGTCGATATCACGAACGGCAAGTTCGTGTTCTCGGCCAGCGAAGCCTACATGATCGAAGATGGCAAGATCAGCTATCCGGTTAAGGGTGCCACCTTGATCGGCAACGGTCCCGATGTGCTCAACCGCGTCACCATGATCGGCAATGACATGAAGCTTGATCCCGGTGTGGGCGTCTGCGGCAAGGATGGCCAGAGCGTGCCGGTGGGTGTGGGCCAGCCAACGCTGCGCATTGAGGGCGTGACGGTGGGTGGTACAGCCTGACAGGGAACGATTGCCGGTAGCTGATGTTGCCATGAGCAACATTATTTGTCGGCAATTGCTTACCATTTCTGTGCCAGTGTTACACTATGACTGTCCTGGCGCCGATTGCCTGTCCAGGGCGGCACGGCAGACGCCAATGACCAACGGATGGAACTTGAACTACCGAATCGTTACCCACACAACATGATTACTTCGCGTTTCCACTTTTACTTTTACTTTAGCTATTCCAGCCTCAAGGCGGTGGAGAAGCGGTAATTTCACGTAGAAGCAAAGCGCGAACAACCTGATTTCTAAAACAACCGCCAGTGATGGCGGTTTTTTTTTGACGTTTTTTTTGAACAGTCAGCAAAAATTTACTCTGGAGAAAAACAGCATGCCACGCACCGACGACTTACGGATACGCGAATTGAAAGAACTGCTTCCCCCCTCGCATTTGATCCGCGAATTTGCCTGCTCGGACAATGCTGCCAATGTTGCCGCCGATTCGCGCATTGCGCTGCATCGCATCCTGCATGGCCAGGACGATCGCCTGATGGTGGTCATTGGACCGTGCTCGATCCACGACCCGAAAGCGGCAATGGAATATGCCCACCGCCTGCTGGCTGAACGCACCCGGCACGCGGGCGAGCTGGAAATCGTCATGCGGGTGTATTTCGAAAAACCACGCACCACGGTTGGCTGGAAGGGCATGATCAATGATCCCTACATGGACAACAGTTTCCGCATCAACGATGGCTTGCGCATGGCTCGTGAGCTGCTGTTGAACATCAATGAACTGGGGTTGCCGGCTGGGACGGAGTTCCTTGACGTCATCAGTCCGCAATACATTGCCGACCTGATCAGCTGGGGCGCCATCGGTGCGCGCACCACCGAATCGCAGGTGCACCGCGAGCTGGCTTCCGGCTTGTCCTGTCCGGTCGGGTTCAAGAACGGCACCGATGGAAACATCAAGATCGCCGTCGATGCCATCAAGGCTGCCTCGCAGCCGCACCACTTCCTTTCGGTGACCAAGGGCGGACATTCCGCTATCGTTTCGACCAATGGCAATGAAGACTGCCACCTGATCCTGCGCGGAGGCAAAGCGCCGAATTTCGATGCGGCCAGCGTCCAGGCCGCCTGTGAAGAAGTGGCCAAAAACGGCCTTGCATCGCGGCTGATGATTGACGCCTCCCATGCCAACAGTTCCAAGAATCCGGCCAACCAGATTCCTGTTTGTGCCGACATCGCCCGGCAGGTTGCAGCAGGCGACAGCCGCATCATTGGCGTAATGGTGGAGTCGCATCTGGTGGCCGGGCGCCAGGACCTGGTGCCGGGCAAGGAACTGGTCTATGGGCAATCGGTCACCGATGGCTGCATCGACTGGGACAGCAGCGTGGCCTTGCTTGATGGTCTGGCCGAGGCAGTCAAACAGCGCCGTCTGGCCGATACCGACTCCTGATACGCAGCATCAGCCAGGGCGCGATGATGGCCTGGGCAGGTTTCAGCATGGCGCGATGGCGCTTGGCCGTGCTTTACCTGCCTGGTGTCCTGCTGCATGCCCGGTAAAAGCCAGCAGTCCTTGCTTGCCTGAAGCATGCGCAGGACGATTCAGCAGGGCATACTGCCTTGCGACGGCGCCGGGAAGAGCGCAGCAAGGCTCAGTAGCGCTTGGTCAGCGTCAGCTGCCCGGCATCCTGGCGCATCTCGGTACGGCCCAGGAACGACATGCCAAGCAGGGCAAACGGCAGCTGGGTGTCATGCACCGTGGCATCGACCTGCGACAGTTCGACGTCGCCAATGCGGACGCTGTCCAGGCGCACCCGCCAGGCTGTTACCGGACCATTGGCAGTATTGGTGGTGCCGCGCTGGCCAATGCGGCGGTAGTTGATGCCCAGCCGGTCGGCGTCGCTCACCGATAGCGCGATCAGGGTCGCACCGGTGTCCACCAGCATGGATACCGGAATGCCATTGATCATTCCCTGAGTGACGAAGTGGCCCTGGCGGTCGGCTTGCAGCGTCACGTTCGAGCTGCCATTCTTGTCCGCCATTTGATGATGCAGGTGCTCGCCCATTTCAATGGTCTGGCGTTTGCCATTCATCGACAGCGTGGCACCGGTTTCACTGACGGCGATCAGCTTGATGCCGCCGGGTATGTTGTCGCCAATCGAGAACGCACGCGGCGTGCCGCCATCGATCACCAGCACCGCCTTGCCAGGAAACAGGCCGACCACTTCCACATCGGCGCCGAATGCCGGCAAGCACAAGGCACTTAACGCAGCCACGATGGCGGGCCAGCAGCGCATGGAGTTCAATCGCGGAAGTTGTTGAATTCCAACGGCAGGTCGGCAACATCCTTGCGCAGCAGGGCCATGGCAGCCTGCAGGTCATCGCGCTTGGCGCCGGTCACGCGCACGGCTTCACCCTGGATGCTGGCCTGGACCTTCATCTTGCTGTCCTTGAGAATGCGGACGATTTTTTTCGCGGCATCGGTCTCGATGCCATTCTTGATCTTGATGACCTGCTTGACCTTGTCACCACCGATCTTTTCAATCTTGCCAATGTCCAGGAAGCGGACATCGACATTCCGCTTGGTCATTTTTCCGGTCAGCACATCACGAACCTGTCCAAGCTGGAATTCCGAATCGGCAAATGCTGTCAGGTCGCGTTCCTTCTGTTCGACACGGGAATCGCTGCCTTTGAAATCGAAACGGGTGGTAATTTCCTTGTTGGACTGATCGACGGCATTCTTGACTTCGACGATATTGGCTTCGGATACGACATCGAATGAGGGCATGGCGGGTTCTTCCTTTTATTTGCAGCGGTCAACATGACATGGGGTCATTTTAACGGAGCGCAAACAGCGTGGCTAGGCGCCGGGATTTGTCGTTGCGAATGCTGTTCGGCTTACCCCCCCACTGAATGATGTGATCGAGAGATCGAATACGCGTAATGCCGGCATCGAGAACTTGACTTTAACAGTAAGCCCTTCGCGATAGAGAAAAATCAAAGATCGACCGGCATTAGGTCGGGGCAAGATCATCTGATTTCTTCTAATCCGGTCATGTTGTCCACAAAATTGAAGAGTTTCATGTCATTCAAAAGCGCCTGGCTTTCCTCAGATGCCCCCTGTGTCAGGATAGATGTCGCGTCGCTTGAAACACTTTAATCCATCTGGGGGCGGAGCAAAGAT